>CANIAV010000001.1 GCA_947465365.1 Actinomycetota bacterium
AAACCGGTCATTGAGCCGATAATTAAGGACATTACTATTAAGAATGGCAGTGGTGCCCGCCTATGTTCATCCAATTTTGGGGGACGTAACATCGAGACTCCAGCTAATAATAAAATTCCAGCAAAGCCAGTTGTGATAATTGAATCTGGAATTTGGTCAACGATTGATGAGAAACCTAAATTTGTGATTGATCCTATTGCCCAGATTACAAAGGCATCACGATAGAGAATTTGCTTATTGCGGGCTTTGGGAATTAAGCCTGATAATGCGGCGAGAAAGACCACCGCTAGAGCTGCAGTTGTCGCAGGTTTTGGATCAAAACCAAATATATACATCAGGATTGGCACGGATAACATCGCACCACCGGCGCCAACAAAGCCAAGTACGGCGCCTATAAATCCGCCGGCGATTAGCGCAACTGCTATATCCATTTCTTAATACTCTCACCGAAAAGCGAAACGGCCCCCATTGCTGGGAGCCGTTTCGGTGAAGGTTTTATACCTTATGGAATTTACTTATTGAAGAATGAGATATTTCCGAGGTGTGGCCCGAAAGCATCTGCTGAAACCGCACCGCTGTAGATAAGTGCGAAGATAATTAGCGCAGCTCCTGCAAGAGCTAGATCCTTATTGAAAGCGATCATTTCGTTCTGCTTTGCAGTTGCATCGGCTTCTTTCCAGTAGTTATGGAAGATAACTGCGGCAAGAACCAAAGTGATTGCTAGCAATAGCGCACCTAGGTCTACCCAGAAGCCAAGTGCTACATATACGCCGCCGAGAAGGAAGAAGAGGCCGCTGGCGATTACGCCAAGCTTTGCAGCAGGAAGCTTCTTGTACTTGGCATAGCCGGTCATCATCTCAAGCTTTGCAAAGTGAGCGATTCCTGATGTGATGAAGATAAAGGCGAAGAGGATTCGGCCTATTACGAGTACTGCGTTCATGGATCTCCTTGTTGGTAACTGGTTAGCAATTGTCCTGACTCGTGTAATTGTAGGGGAGATAGTTGAACTTTCAACTATCTCAGGCGTTGCGACACGCCCACCTTGACCCTGTCAGCGCCTTGGGCTACTTTTCGAACACTTGTTCGAATATCCACAGGAAAGCCCGAGGCGGTAGAAAATGTCAGTCCCAGAGATCAACCCAACTCACGATGTGATCGCAGATGGGTCGGCTACTCCTATCGAATTTACCTTTCGCGGCAAACGCTTTCGCATCCACGCTGTTCTCTCGCGCTGGTGTGAAGCAGGTGGCTGGTGGAACCGGGTTAGCGATGGCATCTATCGCCCTGATGATGGTGCGCGCGCTTTGTGGACCGTTGAAGCAGCACCTATCGGTGCGCTAAATACCTTTCAACTCGAACGCGATGAGATCACAGGTTCCTGGATCGTAAAACAAGTATGAGTTAAAGATGAGTTTTATACATTTACGAACATCAAGTGCCTTCTCACTTAAATATGGCACCACTCAACCACGTGATCTTGTCGAACGAGCTGCGCAATTTGAATCACCGGCGCTCGCACTTACTGATCGCGATGGTTTATCTGGTGCGATCCGTTTTGCTAGCGCATGTCTGGAATTCGGCATCGCTCCAATTATCGGAATCAACTTAGCTATCGATTTATTGGCTGATCCAAATCTTAAAAGCGCACCAGTTAAAGATTTACCACGCGTGACTATCTTGGCCCATGGCGATGGGGGATGGCGCGCACTGGTGCGTTTATTAAGCGGACTTAACATGAACGCCGCTGATCGCACACCAGTTTTGACTTTAGATTTCTTACAACGCTTTAGCCAATATTCAACGCAGCTGCATTTACTGCACGGCCCAGAATCACCAGTTAGTCAAGCCCTGACATTGCACCGCAGCGATATCGCACTTGAGATATTTAATAAGACTCGCTCGCTCTTCGGCGATCACGCTATAGATTGCGTATCGCACCTAGTTGCGGGCAATGGACCTTTCTCAACTGGGCATGCTGCCAGATCTCTTATCTTCGCCCGCGATCACGATATCGATGCGGTAATTACCAATGCGGTGCGGATGCGCGATGCCGCAGATGGGCCAGTTGCCGATATTTTAGATTGCGCCCGGCAATTAGTTCCGTTGCACCAACGCCATCTAGAACGCCGTAATGCCGAAGGTTATTTAAAATCTAACGATCAGATGGTTTCACTCGCTGCTGAAATCGCACGCGCCGCCGGAGAACGCACCCCACGTGATCTCTTAAATACAACCCGCAAATGGGCCGAACGCGCACTTCTTTCGCCACAACGCGATCTTGGTTTAGGCGGCATTCACTTACCCGAGGCCCATGTAGTCGGCGCCGATTCGGCGAATGCAATGCGCACTTTGCTACGCACGCGCTGTGAATCCGGAATCAATTGGCGCTACAACGATTCCGCCACCATCAATAAAGCGCGTGCTCGTTTAGATGATGAGCTCGCTACCGTTGCAACTCTTGGGTATGAGCCATATTTTTTAACCGTTGCAGATATCACCGATATGGCGCGGGGTAAAAATATTCGCGTGGCAGCTCGCGGCAGCGGTGCGGGTTCCTTGATCTGTCACTTGCTCGGAATTTCTGGCGTTGATCCGATGCAACATGGTTTATTGATGGAGCGCTTCTGTTCACCGTTGCGCCGAGCGCTTCCTGATATCGATATAGATGTGGAATCTGCCCGGCGTTTAGAAATTTATGACCTGGTCTTTAAGAGATATGGCGATACTGATTGGCAGTCCCCGCAAGCACTTTCGCGCTGCGCAACCGTTTCGATGATCGATACCTATCGTGCGCGCAATGCGATTCGCGATGTCGGTGCAGCACTTGGCTTGCCTGCGATGGAGATAGATCTAATCGCAAAATCCCTGCCACATGTGCGCGCCCGCAATATTGAGGCGACCCTTAAATCACTTCCTGAACTTCGCTCACTTAATTTATCCGCACCGCTTACCATGATGGCAATTTCGCTGGCCCAACGTTTGGATGGTCTGCCCCGCCATTTAGCGATGCATCCTTGCGCTGTTGTTCTATCTGATGCCGGTCTTTTAGATCGTGCGCCAGTTCAATTTAACGCCAGCGGTTATCCGATGGTCGAATTTGATAAAGATGGCGTAGAAGAAATTGGTTTACTCAAATTAGATATCTTGGGTGTGCGGATGCAATCGACAATTGCCCATGCGGTGCACGAGATAAAACGCGTTGCCGATATTGATCTAGATATCGATGCCGTGCCACTTGATGACACCGCAACCTATGAGTTAATCCAATCAACGCGCACCTTAGGTATCTTCCAAGTCGAAAGCCCCGGACAACGCGAACTAGTCGGCAAGTTAGCGCCGAAAACTTTTAGCGATTTAATAATTGATATCTCACTCTTTCGTCCCGGGCCCGTTAAGAGCGACATGATCCGACCATTTCTTAACGCGCGCCATGGCTGGACAAGTGCGCAGATAATCCACCCTGACCTGTATTCGATCTTGGCGCAGACCGAAGGAGTGGTGGTCTTTCACGAACAAGTTATCTCGATTATCGCAACGATGACCGGTATCTCACTTGCTGCCGCTGATGAGAAACGGCGGGCTTTAGGCAGCAAGGAAGGCCAACAAGAAGTCTGCGATTGGTTCTTTCCTGCCGCCACCGCCCGCGGTTATGAGCTGACCACAATTACCGAAATCTGGGATGTCCTTCGCGCCTTTGCCTCCTTTGGTTTCTGTAAAGCACATGCGGCAGCTTTCGCACTTCCGACATATCAATCTGCTTATTTAAAGACGCATTACCCGGCTGCATTTATTGCAGGTGTCTTAACCCATGATCCAGGTATGTATCCCAAACGTTTGATGATCGATGAAGCTCGCCAACTTGGTGTTGGTTTAGCACCGTTAGATATTAATTATTCAGGTAGCCAATACACGGTAGAGAAAAACGAGACGGGGCAAGACAGTGTGCGGATTGCACTTACCTCAGTCTCAGGAATTAGCGATAAGGAAGTAACCTCGATAATCGCCGGTCGTCCTTATATTGACCTCGCTGATTTCTATCGCAGATCAGGTGCATCACATCCAGTTATCGAAACTTTAATTATGACTGGGGCCTTTGACCAAGTGCATTCTTTAAATGATGGAACTATCAACCATCGCGATTTATTGCTGCACTTATCTGATTTAACTCGCTCACCAGTTGCCACAGTTGCGGGATCACAGATGGTCTTTGGCTTTGCACCTCCTGATGTTGCGGCAAGTGGCCTGCCTGCAATGGGGCCTGCGGAAAAGGTGCGCAATGAAGTAGAACGTTTAGGTATGGATATCACCCACCATATGCTCGAGTTCTACGCCCCATTTCTAAATGCGATTGGTGCGGTTAAATCATCGGATCTACTTTCACTGCGATCACAAAGTGAAGTGTTAGTTGCCGGAATTAAAGTTGCGATGCAGACCCCACCTGTACGTTCGGGGCGGCGCGTTATCTTCTTAACTCTAGATGATGGTTATGGATGTACTGATTCGACATTTTTTAGTGGCGCCCAAGAGGGTTTTGCTTCCACTCTCTACAGTTCATCCATATTGTTAGTCCGTGGCAAAACTCGCAGAACCGGTGATCGCGGTATCTCTATCAACGCCAGTGGTGCCTGGGACCTACGCGCCGCATATGAAAAATGGTCACGCCAATTAATACAGCAAGCGATCCAGAAATGACGCAGGCCACGATTTTGCATGTAGATATGGATGCCTTCTATGCCTCAGTTGCTGAACTCGATCATCCAGAACTACGTGGCAAGGCAGTTGTTGTTGGTGCAGGCGCGCGCGGAGTTGTCTTATCTGCCAACTATGCGGCACGTAAATTTGGAATTCGCGCTGCCATGCCCGTTGGCCGCGCACAACGTATGGCGCCACAAGCGATCTTTATCGCACCCGATCACCATCGTTACTCTGAAATATCAGAACGCGTCATGCAAATCTTTGCTGCATATACACCGCTAGTTGAACCGATTTCACTCGATGAAGCATTTCTTGATGTAACAGGTGCGCGCAAACTACTTGGCACAGGTCGCGAGATCGCGACTGCTATCCGCGCCCGCGTTGAGAAAGAGGAAGGCATTACTTGTTCGGTGGGAATTGCGCCCTCCAAATTTATCGCCAAGTTAGCCTCACAACACTGCAAACCAAATGGCATGCTCGAGATAACCGCTGATCGCATCCTTACCTTCTTGCATCCGCTTCCGGTTGGTGCAATCTGGGGGGTCGGTCTTAAGACAGCAGAACAGCTTGAAAGACTGGGTTTACATACCGTTGCCGATATCGCAAATACTCCACGCGCTACTTTAATTCGCGCACTCGGAGACGCTGCTGGTGCCTCTCTTTATGAACTTGCCTGGGGGCGCGACTATCGCGATGTGACACCTGAGGAACCAGATAAAAGTATTTCATCGGCTGAAACTTTTCCCAGTGATCTAGATGATCCAACTGAAATCTTGCAAGAGTTCCTGCGGATGACGGAAAGATCAACGGCGCGTTTGCGTGAGAAAGGTTTATTTGCCAAGACGATTTCAATCAAGGTGCGCTTTGCAGATTTCTCAACTATCAATCGCTCTAAGACTTTGCCGCTGCCAATTGACAGTACCCACGAAGTTTATGAAGTTGTTAAATCACTTTATCTAGCGTTAAAGATAGAACGAGCACGTCTGCGTTTAGTCGGAGTCTCACTTGAGAATTTGCAGGAAGATTCACCTGAACAACTCGTCCTGGGAGCGCGTGAAAAGGGTTGGCGCGATGCTGAAAGTGCGATTGATCAGGCCAAAGCGCGCTTTGGACGGGGCAGCGTTCGCCCGGGGCGTTTGATCAAACCAGGGGATGAGCCAGAACATCACGGGGATTAACTATCAACTAGCCCAGAAGGCAAAGTTGTTCTATTGTGGGGATATGGCTCTATCTGATCGCGAACAACGCCTATTAGCTGAGATGGAAGAGGCGCTCTCTGCCGATGATCCACGTCTGGTCTCGACTTTAAACGGCACATCTACTCGCTTTAGCGCCTCAATCGGTATCGCCATCGCCGCAATTCTGGGTGGCTTCTCAATTCTCTTTGCCGGACTTATCGCTCAGCTGACCTTGGTTGGAGTAGGTGGCTTTCTCGTCGCCCTCGTAGGCGTAATCCTGCTTATCAATGGCCTGACCAAGCGCACATCAAAGTTTGGCCAGGGTGGCTCGCCAAAGCGCGCTCGCCGCTCATTTACCCAAGGCTTTACCAAAGGGATGGAAGATCGCTGGGATCAGCGCAATAACGGCTAAATCCAGTTAAACCATCTTGCCCTCGCCGTTGGCGGGGGCTTTTTTTATACCCAAATTAGGTGGGGAGGACTGGGGTGCAGGCGGGAGATTAGTGGCGAAAGGTGGTTGAAAAAGGAGGAAAGTGGAGTAAAGTGGGGGATTAAGCGGGTTTTCCGCCTTGGCACCTGGGGAAGGGGGCCGCAAAATGTTTCTCGGCACCCACGAGCCACGCCTTGATGAAAAGGGCCGCCTCATCCTTCCCGCGAAATTTCGCGAAGAGCTCTCTGCTGGATTGGTAATTACCAAGGGGCAAGAGCGTTGTTTATATGTCTTCCCATCGTCTGAATTTGCAACGATTACCGAAACTCTGCGCCAAGCACCTGTTACATCAAAGAATGCGCGCGATTACATGCGCGTGATGTTCGCCGGCGCACACGATGAAATTCCAGATCGCCAAGGTCGCGTAACTATTCCTGCAGGCCTTCGCACATATGCCGGACTTGAAAAAGATTGCGTTGTTATCGGTGCAAATACCCGCGTTGAAATTTGGGATAACGCCGCTTGGAATACATATCTAACTGATCGTGAAAAAGGTTTCTCTGATGTATCTGAGGAGATCTTCCCCGGCCTCTTCTAGCAGTTTTAAAAAACTTAATAAAAGTAAATAAAACAATTTAATAGCGCTCTCATTTGTGGCCACCGCCGACCTAAAGCCGGCAGTGACACCCCTTCCCCGGTGTCACTTTCGTTAGATCCGTCGGCCGGCGGTGACCAGAGATGAGAGAAGCAAAAATATAAAACAACGAAGTAGAAACGGGGGAGTAGATGAACGATGCAAGTACGCAACATATATCTGTAATGCTAGATCGTTGCATTGAGCTACTTTCCCCAACGGTTTTATTAAATGAAAAACCAGTCATTGTGGATTGCACACTTGGTTTAGGTGGACACACTGAAGCTCTACTTGAAAAATTTCCCACATTAACTGTTATCGGAATCGATCGTGATCAAATTGCCCTAGAACGTGCCGGCGCACGATTGGCTCGCTTTGGTGATCGCTTTAAGAGCGCACACGCCGTCTTTGATGAAATCGGCGAAGTTGTTACATCGCTTGGTTTGAAAGAAGTAAATGGCGTCTTATTTGATCTCGGTGTTTCTTCAATTCAATTAGATGAAGTAGAACGTGGATTCTCATATTCGCAAGATGCCCCACTTGATATGCGGATGGATCGCAGCCGGGGGATTACCGCATCAGAGATAGTAAATACCTACGCACCTGGTGCGCTGGTCAAGATTCTGCGCACCTTTGGCGAGGAAAAGTTTGCAACTCGAATCGTTGAAAATATCGTTAAAGCGCGCGCTAAGGCTCCTCTTAACTCAACCCAAGAACTCGCCACCTTGGTTAAAGAGAGTATTCCTGCCGCAACCCGTCGTACTGGTGGCAATCCGGCAAAGCGCACCTTCCAAGCCTTACGTATTGAAGCAAATGATGAACTTGGTGCGATCACACGCGCTCTGCCAATAGCACTTGATCTAATCGCAGTCGGTGGACGCGTTGTCGTTCTCTCATTCCAGTCACTAGAAGATCGCATCGTTAAAGAGATCTTTGTGGACCGATCCACATCTAAGAGCCCACGTAAATTGCCAGTGGACCTTCCCGAATTCGCCGCCAAATTTGCCATGGTTTCAAAATCTGGTGAAACACCAACAGATCAAGAGTTAGCTGCTAATCCGCGGTCGGCTTCAGTACGTCTGCGCGCAATTGAAAAGGTGGCGGCATAAATGGCGCTATTGAATTCAGCAGCTACCAAAACATCTCGGGTACCCCGCCAGAAGTTAACTGAAAAATCTGCTGAAGTATTTTTAAAGTTAGTTCCCAACGTGTCTGAAGGTGCGCAAGCAACTCACCGCTTCTTCGCCACCTTCTTATCTTCAGTTGCCGCAATTGGGCTGCTAATTCTGCTGGCGGTCAACATTCTTCTGGCACAGGATGCCTTCACCCTCTCTGGTTTAAAGGCGGAAGCAAAGATTGTGGCAGATCAACGGGAAGCAATTAACCGTCAAATAGAGGCGGTCTCTTCACCTGAAGCGTTAGCTGCCAAAGCGCAAGCATTGGGAATGCGCCCTTCAGAGTCACCTGTTTTTCTAAATCTGGATTCACAGGCGCAAGCGCTAGCAAATGGAGAAATCAAACGTGGGTAATTTAAGCCTCTCCGCCTCACGTATTCGCATACTTTTAATCTTTATCTTGACCTTCTTCTTACTATTTACCTTTCGCTTAATTCAGATCCAAGGAATTCAAGCCAGTGAATATCGCAATAAAGCCGCCAATGAGATGGAATCGACTCGGGCGATACCGGCAGCTCGCGGTGAGATTACCGATATCAATGGAATTGATTTCGCACGAAGTGTTTCCGCTATCAATATTGTTGTAGATCAAACGTTAGTAACGGATGCCGCGCAGACTGCAAACTTTGCGGCGCCTTATCTGGGAATGACGGTTGCACAAGTACAGAGCGCAATTTCAGGCACGAAGCGTTATGCCATGGTGGCAAAGAGCGCTAAACCTGCTATTTGGCGCAACCTAAGCGACGCGGTTGATAGTTACAACGCAGCTTTAACTAAAGAAAATTTTGATAAGCGCATTGTTGGATTCTTTGCCGAGCGAAACTACATTCGCGAATATCCATCAGGCTCGCTGATCTCATCTTTAGTTGGCTTCGTCCGCCAAGATGGGATTGGCGCAACCGGAATTGAATCAAGTCTTAACTCCACGATCTCGGGCACCGATGGAAGATATTCATATGCCCGCGGCTTAGGCGCAGAAATTCCAGGATCGCAGAATGAAATTGTTGCGGCGAAAAAGGGAACGACGATTCGCTTAACAATTGATCGTGATGTGCAATGGGTGGCATCGAAGGCGATCCAAGAAGCGGTATCAAACGCCCGTGCGGTAAGCGGCACGGTAATTGTGATGGATCCCAAGACTGGACATATCTTGGCTCATGCGACTGCGCCAACTTTTGATCCAAATAACACTAAGAATGTATCTCCAGCGTTGATGCGTAACCCATCAGTTCAGGATGTTTACGAACCTGGTTCAACTGGAAAAGTAATGACCCTTGCAGCGGCTCTAGAAGAGAAGAAGATAACTCCTGAGACGGTATTGACCGTTCCTTACTCGATTAAACGCGGCGGAGATACCTTTCACGACCATGAACATCACGCGGTACAACAGCTAACAACATCTGGAATTTTAGCCGTCTCATCAAATACTGGAACAATTCAGATTGGTGAGATGCTCTCTAACAACTCTTTGCACGACTACCTAACTAAATTTGGAATTGGAATATCAACTGGTTCTGGTCTGCCTGGAGAATCTGCCGGTCTCTTCCGTCCCGTAAGTGATTGGTCTGGAACTACTGCACCGACGGTGGCTTTTGGCCAGGGTTATTCCGTTACAGCGATGCAGGCAACTAGCGTCTTTGCAACAATTGCCAATGACGGTGTTCGTGTATCTCCAACTGTTATTGCAGGCACAACAGATTCCTCTGGAAAATACACAGCAGCGGCAGGTCGAACTTCTGAGCGAGTAGTCAGCGCGCAGACGGCGCAACAATTACGCATAATGATGGAATCAGTTGTTTCGGGGCAAGGAACGGCACCAAGTGCAGCTATTCCTGGATATCGCGTAGCCGGCAAAACCGGTACGGCGATGCGCTATAACTCTGCATGTTCTTGTTACAGCGGCTACACCGCATCCTTTATTGGATTTGCACCAGCAGATGCACCAAAGTATGTAATCAGCGTAACGATCCAAGATCCTAAAGGTGCTCACTATGGTGGATCACTTGCTGGTCCGGTATTTAAGAAGGTTATGACTTTCGTTCTTCAATCTGAACATGTAGCACCTACAGGAACTCAAGTAATGCCAGTTGCGCTAACCCAGAGCGAGCTACTTAAGAAGCAGCGCCAAAGTACCGTTATTCAGGCCAAACAAGCTAGCGCAAAGAAGCCATGATGCGCCCATTTAATTCGCCTGCAGTAACGCTTTCGAAGATTGCCCAAACTTGTAGCGCTACAAGTACAACAAGTGAAAAAGACCTTGCCAAAATTAACGTCACTGGTGCAACTCATTCTGATAGCCAAGTACAGCCAGGTGATCTTTTTATTGCCATGCCAGGGGCAAATCGACATGGTGCAGAATTTATTATTAGTGCAAAGAAAAATGGGGCGGTAGCGGCGTTAACAGATGCCACTGGTGCAAATCAAATAGCAGAACTAGTACCTGGATTTCCAGTTTTAGTCGTAACAAATCCGCGGCTAATAGCCGGTCGTATTGCAGCCCTTATCTATAGCGAACCTATGCGAGATTTAAACTGTATTGGAATTACTGGAACAAATGGCAAGACCACCGTAACCACCTTGCTCCACCAGATCTTTGAAGCAGCTCACCGTGATTGCGGTTTAATTGGGACAGTTGAAACTCGTATTGGGAACGAGGCGATAGCTAGTCAACGCACAACCCCGGAAGCCACCGATTTACAGTCACTTGCCGCTGTTATGAGAGAGCGCCATATGCGCCATTTAGTACTAGAGGCATCAAGTCACGCCCTTGCTTTGCATCGCTTGGAAGGTGCGCACTTTGCTATCGCCGGCTTTACAAATTTGACACAAGATCACTTAGATTTCCATGGAGATATGGAGAGTTACTTTGCGGCCAAAGCCGCTCTCTTTAACTTTGCAATTGCAGATTTAGCCTGCATTAATATCGATGATCCTTACGGTGTCAGACTTTCTGAATCAACCGAGCTTCCTGTAATAACTCTCTCGCGCACCAACCCGAAAGCTACTTGGCACTTTATAGAGATTGATACCTCAGCTAAGCGTGTGCAGTTAAAAGTGCGCGGTTCTGGTGGAATTTTAATTGAAACCACAACAACTCTTCGGGGCGGCTATAACTTCGATAACTTATTGATGGCTATTGCGATCGCGGTCGAATCTGGAGTTGATCCAATTGATATTGCAGCAATCGTTCCGCATATTTCAGGTGCTGCCGGACGAATGGAAGAAGTAGTTGTTGGCCAGAACTTCTCCGCTTTCGTCGACTATGCCCATACTCCCGATGCAGTTTCAAATGTTCTCTCTTCAATACGCGAATTTACCTCTGGCAAAGTAATCGCCGTATTAGGATGCGGGGGAGATCGAGATTCAAGTAAGCGCCCCCTGATGGGTAAGGCGCTTTCGGCCGGAGCTGATATCGCGATCTTCACCAGCGATAATCCACGATCGGAAGATCCAGAAGTTATATTGCAAGCTATGACAAATGGGCTAAAAATTGCCGATCCGTCAAAGGTTATAACTGATCGAGCTGCGGCAATCGCATATGCAGTCTCTATTGCTAACGCGGGCGATAGCGTTGCAGTTCTTGGTAAAGGTCATGAATTAGGCCAAGCGATTAAAGGCAAGACCTTGGATTTTGATGATCGCTTAGTTCTTGCGCAAGCAATCGAGGCGAAGCGATGATCGCACTCAAAGCATCTGAGATCGCTCAAATAGTTGGTGGCGAACTAATCGGTGGCGATGTCACGGTTACCGCAGCCCCTGTCTTTGATTCAACGCATGCAATCCCAGGCTCTATCTTTCTGGCGCTACGTGGCGAAAAGACTGATGGACATAAATTTATTGAAGATGCCTTCAACCACGGCGCAGTTTTAGCCTTGGTGACAGCAGCCTCGCCACAACGCTGCATAGTTGTATCAGATGTATTGGCGGCGTTAAATAAATTGGCGGCCCATGTTCGGAGCGAACTTAAAGAGTTACAAGTTATCGCACTTACTGGGTCACAAGGAAAGACGACAACTAAAGATTTACTGCAACATATTTTGGAATCAGTTGGAAAGACAGTTGCGCCAATCGGTAACTTCAATAATGAATTGGGAACTCCGATCACATTATTGCAATGTGATGAAGAGACAAAATTTTGTATCCTGGAGATGGGAGCGCGACATATAGGAGATATCGCGCTTTTGTGCGAAATGGCCAAGCCCAATATAGGTATGGTTTTGCGAGTCGGTACGGCGCATATCGGAGAGTTTGGCTCTCCTGAGGCCGTTGCCAAAGCAAAATCTGAAATGATTTCTTCACTTGCTCCAGAGGCAATAGCAATTCTCGGTCAATATGACACATTCACTCCAAAGATGAAGTCACTTCATAAAGGCGATGTTATTTCCTTTGGTGAGACAACTGCGGCGGATATTCGTGCAACAGATATTGAGATTCGCGAAGGGCGTCCGCACTTTGATTTAGTAACTCCGGCAGGGCGAGCGGCAGTTGGATTACGTATCGTTGGAATTCATCAAGTTGCTAACGCACTTGCTGCCGCAGCTGCAGCAACAGCGCTTGGTGCCTCCATTGATCAAATCGCAGTAGCACTCTCAACTGCGGAAGTTCACAGTAAGTGGCGTATGGAAATTCACGAGCTTGGCAATGTCGTGTTGATAAATGATGCTTACAACTCAAGCCCCGAATCTGCTGAAGCTGCACTGCGTACCTTGGTGCTATTTGCACAAGAACGTGGTGGACAATCTTGGGCATTTCTAGGAAAGATGCATGAACTCGGCGAGTCCTCAGCCGATCGCCATGCAGATATTGGCACCCTTGCCTCAGAGTTAGGGATAGACCACTTAGTCTGCATTGGAGCCCCGGAGTATTCCGCTAATTTGGCCAAGAGTAATGCGATGGCGATCCATCTCTGTGCAAACAAAGAAGCGGCCTTGCAATTAGCTCAAGAGATGAGAGCTGGAGATGTAGTTCTAGTAAAGGCATCTCGCGCAGAAAAGTTTGAAGAGATTGCGCAAGGAATTCAAGCGCAGATAGCGTTGCTGATAGCAGAGAATAATGAAGAAGGGGAGCGTTAAAAGAAGATGAGAGAAATTCTAATTGCTGGTGCGATCGCTCTCTTCTTATCCCTCTTTGGTACACCTGGCCTTATACGAATCCTTGCCCGTCGTGGATACGGCCAGATAATTCGTGACGATGGCCCTTCTTCGCATCACACCAAGCGCGGAACGCCAACAATGGGTGGAATCATTATTATCTTTGCATCTGCTGCTGGTTATTTCATTGCACATGCGCTGACCCGAAATACGATCAGTACATCTGCCCTTTTAGTTCTTGGCTTGATGGCGTCACTGGGATTTGTCGGTTTCTTAGATGACTGGTTAAAAGTTTCACGTCAGAAATCACTTGGTCTAAATGCAAAGCAGAAGATTTTTGGACAAGTGTTATTTGCCGCCATCTTTGGCTACCTTGGAATCCATTTTCCAGATGGCGATGGCCTAACTCCAATCTCCCAAAATCTTTCTACCGTGCGCGATACTTCAATAGTTTTGGGTAGCGTACTCGTGATCATCTGGGTTGTTCTTATGGTTACAGCTACAAGTAACGGTGTAAATCTCACCGATGGTTTAGATGGTTTAGCAACGGGCGCAGCGGTTATGACCTTTATCGCTTTCATTTTGATTGGTGTTTGGGAGTTTGGACAAAGTTGTGCGATTGCGCCAAGTTCTAATTGTTATATGGTGCGAGATCCCCTTGATTTAGCGGTCTTATCGGCGGCGCTGGCTGGTTCGTGCGCAGGATTTCTCTGGTGGAATGCATCCCCAGCGAAGATATTTATGGGAGATACCGGTTCGCTTGCTCTAGGTGGAGCACTTGCAGGAATAGCGACTTCGCTGCGCATTGAACTTTTACTTATTCCATTGGGTGGGCTATTTGTAATCATTAGCGCATCGGTGATTCTGCAAGTTGCCTACTTTAAAATTACTGGTGGAAAGCGCATCTTTAAGATGGCGCCGTTGCAACATCACTTTGAACTTATGGGTTGGGGCGAAGTCACGATTGTGCTGCGCTTCTGGATAATCGCTGGCCTATGTGTTGCCGCCGGCCTAGGCCTCTTCTATGCCCAATGGGTAACTAAATAAGTAAGGCGCGTTATGGCAACCAACTTCTCTGGCAAGAAAATACTAATCCTGGGTGCAGGAGTTACTGGATTAGCGGTTGCTGGCTCACTTTCCAAACGTGGCGCGGAAATTTCATTTGCCGATGATCAAGTTACAGAAGTTGTTGGCTTCGCAGTTGAACCTTCCAATAAATATAAAGCAACGAACTTCGATGCGCTCGTGGTCTCACCTGGCTGGAAGAGCGATCACCCTTTAATTACACAAGCGATTGCTGGCGGAATTGAATTACTAAATGAAGTAGACCTAGCCTGGCAAATTCGTAATGAACTAGCTCCAAGCCAGCGCTGGATCGCCCTTACAGGCACCAATGGCAAGACAACAACTGTCGAGATGGCCGCTGCCATGTTACGTGAGGGTGGAATATCAGCTAGCGCTTGCGGAAATGTTGGTACGACAGTTATTGAGAGTGTAGAAAGTGCTGAAAAATTTGATGTGCTTGTTCTTGAGCTCTCCTCATTTCAACTCCACTGGATGCGTGAGGCATCTTTTGTAGCGGCAGCGATTTTAAATATTGCACAAGATCACGTTGATTGGCATGGTGGATTTGAAGCATATGCACAAGCGAAGATGTCTATTCTGGATCGTGCCAGCACTGGAATATTCAATGGTGATGATGCCGAAGTAGTTGCTAGAGCAACACACTGGCGGGGTAGAAAAGTCTTCTTCTCGCTCGATACTCCAGGACCCGGCGAGATCGGTGTCGTAGAAGAACTTTTGGTAGATCGCGCCTTTGTAAGTGATCCACAAGAAGCAGCGATGATTTCAGAAGTTATTGATGTGATTCCCACTGTTCCACATAACGTATCCAATGCTCTGGCTGCTGCTGGCTTAGCGCGTGCGGTAGGTGTAAACCATGCGCCAATTCAAGCCGCTCTTCAAAAGTTTAAATTGGGGCGCCATCGGATTGAAAACATTTTCTCTAAAGATGAGATCAACTGGGTAGATGACTCC
Organism: Actinomycetota bacterium; assembly: GCA_947465365.1. GTDB lineage: Bacteria > Actinomycetota > Actinomycetes > Nanopelagicales > Nanopelagicaceae > Planktophila. Next base: position 15,240 of record CANIAV010000001.1, read on the forward strand.
AAGGCAACTAACCCACATGCTGCCGCAGCATCACTTATGGCAACCCTTTCCGCCATTTGGATTGCGGGGGGCTTAGCCAAGGGCGCAGAAATGTCCGATTTAATTTCGCGCTGTAAGTCTCGCATTAAGACAGCGATATTAATCGGGGCCGATCGTGAATTAATTGCTGCAGAGCTTAGAGCGCAAGCACCTAACATTGAAATTCTTTATATCGATGCACCTGTGTCGTATCAACGTGGTGGTGGCGATAACTCTCTAATGGAGGAAGTCGTGAAAGCCGCCAAAGTTCGCGCCGTTTCGGGCGATACTGTGCTGCTGGCTCCGGCATGCGCATCAATGGATCAATTCATCTCTTACGCGGACCGCGGCGATCGTTTTGCAAAAGCTGTACTAAAGGAGAACTCATGAACGCAACGGGACAGAAATTTCTGGCAAAGCCAGTTAATAACTTCTATATCTTGGCGATTAGTGCACTCTCGTTATCGGTCATCGGATTGGTTATGGTCTTCTCGGCCTCATCGATCCATTCATTAGATACAAAGGGCAACGCGGTCGCAATTGTCTTGCGCCAACTAGCATTCTTTATAATTTCAATTCCCTTGGCGGTTTATCTCTCGCAGCGCACTTTGCCGCAGTGGCGATTGCTCGCCCGTTTTGGTCTACTAATCTCTGCAGCGATCTTGATAATTCTGCAAATTCCGGGGGTCGGCAAGACGGTAAATGGAAATACCAACTGGATTGCGCTGCCCTTTGTAGATATTCAACCAAGTGAGCTCTCTAAGTTCCTCTTGATCTTGTGGGCTAGTTATATGTTGGCTAATCAAGAGCGCAATGGGAAAACCCGTGTAAATGTCTTCCTGTTAATCGGACCAGGCTTCGTTGTAATCATGGCTTTTGTAATGCTGGGCCATGATTTAGGAACAACTTGCGTGATCGCCGCCATTCTTGGTGGCTTACTCTTCGTCTCTGGAATTGAATTGCGAATCCTGGGCACCTTGGTTGCAGTCGGTGCAATTGGTTTGGCAGTCTCTATCGTCACGGCAAGTTATCGCGCTAGCCGCTTCCTAGTAGTTCTTGATCCCTTCGCGGCCGCCGATTATAAAAATGCAGGTTGGCAACCAGCACATAGTCTTCTTGGTTTAGCCAGTGGTGGAATCTTTGGAGTTGGATTAGGCGGAAGCCGCCAGAAATGGGGCAATCTCGCTGAAGCACATACCGATTTTATCTTTGCAGTAATTGGCGAGGAACTTGGATTACTAGGCACACTATTAGTTCTATCTCTTTTAGCAGCGTTGATCTACTCCATATTTAAAATTGCGCTGCGCTGTAAAGATCCGATGTCTCGCTATGTTGGCGCTGGTATCGGTTGCTGGATCGCAGTACAAACAGTTCTCAATGTTGGTTCAGCTACCAGCGTTCTTCCGGTTGTCGGTGTGACCCTGCCCTTTGTTTCTTATGGTGGCTCAGCTTTAATCTCGCTCTATATTGGATTGGGATATGTATTTGGTAGCGCCTTACGCGATCCAGAAGTCAAAGGCGAACTACAAAAAGCGATAGAACGGCGTAGATTAAGCACATCATGAGAGTTATCTTTGCCGGTGGCGGAACTGCAGGTCACGTAGAGCCGGCCCTGGCAGTTGCCCGCCTTTGGCGAGAAAAACACCCCGAAGATTTAATCGAATTTGTTGGCACCGCCAAGGGTCTAGAGAATCAATTAGTTCCAGCAGCAAGATTTGAATTGCACCAAATTCCAAAGGTGATTCTGCCACGCAAGATCAGCCTCGCACTTTTTATCGCACCATTTACCCTTTTTAAATCTTTCGCGAGCGCACGTCAGATAATGAAGGGCGCTGATCTCTTGATTGGTTTTGGGGGATATGTATCGGCTCCTGCTTATCTTGCCGCCAAGTCACTGCAAATTCCCTTTGTGGTGCATGAAGCAAATGCCAAAGCTGGATTTGCCAATCGCTTAGGTGCGCGGCTTACTCCATATGTTGCAATCGCACAGGCGACCCAGAACAGGTTGATGGCAAAAGCTTTGATTACTGGCATTCCACTTCGGCCAGATGTTGCTACCGCTTTTAACAATTGCGGCTCCGAATGGTCGGCGGCTCGAGCCAAGGCAAAGTCGGATCTCGGTTTTTCAGCAAATGCACCGCTAATTCTTGCTTTCTTCGGTTCACAAGGGTCGGTCGCTCTAAATAAAGTTATAGCGGAATCTCTTCCTACTTTGCTATCGCAAGGCAGCCAACTTATGCATGCGGTCGGAAAGTTAAATCCATTGCCGGCAGCGCAAGAGCGCTATAAATCTGTGGCTTATATTGAAGATATGGCAACGGCGTATCTAGCTGCAGATCTGATCATCAGCCGCAGTGGCGCAATCTCGTGCTCTGAAATAAGCGCCCTTGGCAGATACGCGTTATTTATTCCACTACCAATTGGAAATGGCGAACAACGCTTTAACGCAAGTCAGGTAATAGAACAAGGACGCGGCGAACTAATTGAGCAGAACCTTTTTTCAGCAGCGTGGTTAGCTAGCAATTTAAATCGACTCTTATCGCAGGCAGATGGCTCACCAATTGCTGGTTCAGGAAGTGATTTGCAAGCAACGGAGAAGATAGTTAATTTCATGGAACACGCGCATATGGCAAGAGTGAGTTAATGGCTAGCCAATTGAGCCAGTGGTCTGGCAAGCGCTTGCACTTCATCGGAATAGGTGGAGCCGGAATGAGCGGCCTTGCGCGTATCGCACTTTCCCATGGCATCACTGTCTCTGGTTCTGATGCTAAAGATTCAACGGTCTTAAGTGCGCTGAGCGCCCTTGGTGCTCAAGTACATCCTGCGCATCTGGCCGATCAGGTAAATGGCGCTGATTTTGTAATTTACTCAACTGCAATTAGCCAAACAAATGTCGAGCTAGTTCGCGCGCATGAATTGAGTTTGCCAGTGTTGACTCGCGCCCAAGCACTCGCGACTTTGATGTCTGAATCAAAGAGTATTGCCGTTGCCGGCACTCATGGAAAAACGACAACCTCATCAATGCTTACCGTTGCGCTACAAGCATGTGGCTTGGATCCATCTTTTGCAATTGGTGGCACTTTGACTTCATCTGGTTCAAACGCCCATCGTGGAACCGGAAACCTATTCGTTGCCGAGGCTGACGAATCCGATGGTTCTTTTATTGAATACCGCCCATTTGCAGCTATCGTCACAAATGTTGAACATGACCACGTTGATTACTTTGCTACCGAAGCTGATGTAACTAAAGCTTTCACTGCGTTTGTCGAAACCATCGCCAAGGATGGCTACCTGATCTATTGCGCAGACGATCATGGATCGGCAGATCTAGCTGGAACCGTTACTGATTTGAATCTGATCTCTTATGGCACTCGCGAAGGTGCAGATCTATTTATTGATTCAATCAATTTGTTGCCTATGGGTTCGACCGCGCGAGTTCTTTGGAAGGGTCGCACTATCGGCAACCTTTCATTGCAGGTGCCAGGTCTACACAATGTTTTAAATGCTGGTGCAGCACTTGCTATGGCGCTAGTACTGGGCGCACCTGCCGCAGAGGCGCTGACTGGACTGGCAAGTTTTCATGGCACCGGAAGACGTTTTGAGTTAAAGGCAACCGTCCACGGGATTCGCGTCGTCGATGATTATGGACACCATCCAACTGAAATTGATGTCACGCTAAACGCGGCAAAGCGATATGCCGGCGAGGGGCGAGTTTTAGTTGTTTTTCAACCGCATCGATATTCACGAACCCAAGCATTTATGAATCAATTTGCCAAAGCTCTAAGTATTGCTGACGAAGTGGTGCTGCTTGAAGTTTACGCAGCAAGTGAGAAGCCGATACCTGGTATTACTTCGCAAACAATCACTGAACAGATGACCAACGGCCATTTCATTCCCAATTTTTTAGAGGCGACCGAATGGGTGATTGCAGAAGCCAAGCCTGGTGATGTAATCCTCACTCTCGGTGCGGGAGATGTTAATTCACTTGCGCCAATTATTAGCGATGGCCTAGCGCGGCGATTTAATTAAATGC
>CANIAV010000002.1 GCA_947465365.1 Actinomycetota bacterium
AACGGTGCGATAAATCCACCGAGCGCACTTGAACCTGAAATCGCACCTAAATTTAAGGAATTTATCTTAGGGCAGTCCGATAGCGAGAGATATTTTTACTTTCTATTGACGCAGATAGAGAACTTAGGTCTAGTCGATGGAGTTAAGAGCGCTGTAAATAAAATCCGAGACACTTATGATTTTTCAAGTATTAACGCGATGCTGATGAATGATAAATATTTCATTACTATCTGCGAACATGATCCCGCCCGCAAACCAGCATGGGGACTCGACGGTTATTACGATCTCTTCTATAAACCAGAGAAGGACCAAGTTCTAGTCGCATCCAGTGGTTGGGATCAGGCAGGTTGGATAAATTTGCGGAACCATCACATCTTGGTAGTAGATAGAGCCAGCCTTAGCGCAAAGGTGCTAGCCCTCTAATCCACCGATAGTCTTAGCGCTATGACACGTACATATACAGTCGAAACTTATGGCTGTCAGATGAACGTGCATGACTCTGAACGTATTTCTGGCCTTTTGGATGAAGCGGGTTATCTACCAGTTACTCCAGGTGAGCAAGCAGACATTGTTGTCTTTAATACCTGTGCGGTGCGTGAGAATGCCGATAACAAGTTATATGGAAATTTAAGTTTCTTAGCACCAATTAAAAAAGCTAATCCCAATATGCAGATCGCCGTTGGTGGGTGTTTGGCGCAGAAGGATCAATCGATAATTTTGAAGAAGGCTCCATACGTGGATGTCGTCTTTGGAACTCATAATGTGGGCTCGCTACCTGTCTTACTTGAACGGGCCAGGATTGAAGAAGAGTCGCAAATAGAAATACTGGAAGCTTTAGAGCACTTCCCATCCACCCTTCCCGCACGACGCCTATCAGCTTTTACATCCTGGGTTTCGATCTCGGTTGGGTGCAATAACACTTGCACATTTTGCATAGTTCCAACTCTGCGCGGAATTGAGAAGGATCGACCAGCTGGCGATATTTTGAAAGAGATTCGCGCCCTGGTTGCCCAAGGAGTTATTGAAATAACCCTGCTTGGTCAAAATGTAAATGCCTATGGAGTTGATTTTGCAGATCGCGGTGCATTCGCAAAGTTACTCCGCGAATGTGGTGAAATCGAAGGGCTGGAACGAGTACGTTTCATGTCGCCTCACCCACGTGACTTTACCGACGATGTTATTGAGGTCATGGCCAATACAAAGAATGTGATGCCGCATCTTCATATGCCGTTGCAATCTGGATCAGATCGAATTCTGCAGGAAATGCGCCGCTCCTATCGCAGCAGTCGATATTTAGGAATCTTAGATCGCGTTCGTCAAGCGATGCCACATGCCATGATCACAACCGACATAATCGTTGGCTTCCCAGGTGAAACCGAAGAAGATTTTCAAGCAACCATGGATCTAGCAACTCAGGCGCAATTCGCCGCTGCCTACACATATAAATATTCCATTCGCCCCGGAACACCAGCTGGTGTAATGCCCAATCAAGTACCTACCGAAGTTGTGGGAGAGCGCTACACGCGATTACACGAACACCAACAGGCGATTTCACTCGGGGTAAATCAACGCGCCATAGGTAGCCAGCATCGCGCCTTGGTTTCAGAAGCTGAAGGACGACGCGATGCCGCACAATCACGGCTTACTGGCAAGACCGAAGATTTTCGCTTGGTGCACTTCGATGCCACCAGTAACGCTCGGCCAGGCGATTTCGTAGATTTAACAATCACAGATGCATCGGCACACTATTTGATTGCTCGAGAAGATTCACATATCAAAACGCGCGGCGGAGATGCCTATGCTGCGCGCCAAGAACAGGCTGGACCGCAGCCAACGATGCTCGGAATTCCAACGGTGAAATGAAGACCATCGTAATTTGCGGTGCAACTGCAACTGGCAAAAGTGACCTAGCGGTGAGTTTGGCCCAAGAAATCGGGGGCGAGATAATTAACGCCGATTCAATGCAGATTTATAAGGGTATGGATATTGGTACAGCCAAACTTACGGAAAGTGAACGCGCAGGAATAGCCCACCACTTATTAGATGTTTTGCAAGTTACCGAAGATGCAACCGTTGCCTGGTATCAAGGGTTAGCGCGCGCGGCCGTTACGGAGATTCATAACCGCGGCAAGCACGCGATTATCGTTGGAGGGACCGGCCTTTACATCAAATCAATATTAGATGATCTAAATTTTCCGGACACCGATGCCGCAGTACGTCAGAAGTTAACGGAAGAAGCAAAGGAGTTCGGCATTGTGCAGCTCTTTCAACGACTAGAACTCTTAGATCCAGCCGCAGCCGCGGCGATTGATCGCCAAAATGAACGACGCGTCATTCGCGCGCTAGAGGTCATTGAAATTACTGGTAAACCATTTACCGCTAATTTGCCACGCGAAGATAGTTCACTTTATCCAGATGCTTTGCAATTCGGATTGGTGATGGATCGTGAAAAACTTGGCGATAGAGTTGAAGCGCGAGTAGACCAAATGTGGCAAATGGGCTTTGTCGCAGAAGTCGATCGTTTAATTGCAGACGGAATATTGGAGGCCACAACTGCTCGGCGTGCGCTGGGTTATGCGCAAATTATCGCCATGCGAAACGGCGAAATTACCGAAGATGTCGCGATTGAAGAGACAAAACGTGCAACTCGGCAATATGTCAGGCGACAAGAGACTTGGTTCTCCCGTGATGCGCGAATCAATTGGATCTCACCTGTGCAACCCCGGTTGGAAACGGTATTGAACAAGATAAACTCAGCCACATCATGAGCGAAGAAATTATCGAAAAAGTGGTCGGCACTTATGGCCATGGCACAGAAAATGATTTCGTCCTCGTCTTTGATCCTTCCGATGAAATTTCCATCACCACCGCGCAAACAGCCGCTATCTGTAATCGTGAAACCGGAATCGGTGCTGACGGCCTAATACGCATTACCAAGCGAGATGAAAAATGGTTTATGGATTATCGCAACGCCGATGGCTCCTTGGCTGAGATGTGTGGCAATGGAATTCGGGTGATGGCCCGCTATTTGGTCGAGCGTGGACACCAACCAGAAGGAATTTTTGCGATTAACACTCGAGATGGCATAAAGCATTTACGAGTACCTAAAGTCGATGATATCTCGGTAAATATGGGAAAAGTCAGCGATGAGAATGAGGAGATTACCGCTTCAGTTGAAGGAAAAATTTGGAATGGTTACAACATAAATACTGGCAATCCACATGCAGTAGTTTTCGTTGAAAAACTAGAGGATGTCGGATCTCTAAAGGATGCACCTGTTGTTCGCCCTAAGGATGTCTATCCCGAAGGAGTTAATGTGGAATTTGTTGAAATTATGGCAAATCACGAAGCCAAGATGCGCGTGCACGAGCGCGGTAGCGGTGAGACTAAATCTTGTGGCACTGGAACATGTGCAGTGGCTCTAGCCGCAACTATGCATTTGAAAGAGAACTTGCCGGCGCGCTGGGTTATCTATCCACCTGGCGGAAGATTGGTTGTTGATATTGATCCACACTCCAACGCAACCTTAACTGGCCCGGCACTTTTGATTTCAGATCATGATCTAACGCGCTTTTTGCAGGATGCATGAACGAGGAAACTCCACGCGATAACGATCTATTCGAAGAACTGCTGCGCGAAAGTGCCCGAGTTGCAGCAGATTTTGATGCAGATGAGAACGATTTCGAAGTCTCATCTCAACCTGACTTAGCTGATCGCCATGCGCTGCGACGTGTAAAAGGTTTCTCTACTGAGCTGCAAGATATTTCAGATGCCGAATACCGCCAACTGCAATTAGAACGAGTAGTTCTTATCGGAGTCTGGACTGAAGGTAGCGCAGAGATGGCTGAGAATTCCTTAGCTGAATTAAAAGCCCTTGCCGAAACTGCTGGATCAGAAGTACTAGATGGCTTAATTCAGCGGCGCGATAAACCAGATCCGGCAACCTATATCGGTTCTGGCAAAGTAATTGAATTGCGCCAGATTGTTGTTGCAACTGGGGCAGATACGGTTATTTGCGATGGTGAACTTTCCCCTTCACAGTTGCGCCAATTAGAAGATAAGTTAAAAGTTAAAGTCGTCGATCGCACCGCGTTAATTCTGGATATTTTTGCGCAGCATGCCAAGAGTAAAGAAGGTAAAGCGCAAGTTGAGTTAGCTCAGATTGCATATCTATTGCCTCGGCTTCGCGGTTGGGGTGATTCGCTATCTCGCCAAGTAGGTGGCCGCGCCGCCGGTGGTGCAGGTATTGGTGGCCGCGGACCAGGTGAGACAAAGATCGAAACAGATCGCCGCCGAATTCGCGACAAGATGGCTAAATTACGGCGAGAAATAGCGGAGATGAAAGTCTCGCGCGATACCAAGCGACAAGAACGAAAACGCTTCAATATTCCATCGGTGGCCATCGCAGGTTACACAAATGCTGGTAAGTCTTCGCTATTAAATAAATTAACCGATGCTGGGGTATTAGTTGAAAATGCGCTCTTTGCGACATTGGATCCAACGGTTCGCAAATCCCAGACTGCAGAAGGTCGCGTTTACACCCTTTCAGATACCGTCGGTTTTGTTCGACACCTGCCGCACCAGTTGATCGATGCCTTTAAATCAACGCTGGAAGAAGTATCTGGATCAGATTTGATTGTCCATGTAGTCGATGGATCCCACCCCGATCCTTTCGAGCAGATTCGCGCCGTTCGTGAAGTAATAACTGAAATCGGCGGCGGAGATATACCGGAAATTATTGCGATTAATAAAGTCGATGCGGCAGATCCCGAAGTCGTTATGGAGATTTTACGAAAAGAGAAGAATAGTTTTGCCTTTTCGGCACGCACTGGATTTGGAATTGAAGGGTTAGTTCGTGCAATTGAAAAATCTCTTCCACATCCAAATGTCGAGATAAATGCGATAATTCCTTATGATCGCGGTGATTTAGTAAGCGCTATTCATGAACGCGGAGAAATTATCAGCGAGGAATATCTTGAGACAGGTACGCAACTGCGAGCCCTGGTAGATGGTGGACTTGCGAAAGCGATAGAGGCAGCCCTCTTATAAAGCGCTCTATGCCTTAGATCACGGCTCAAAGTCGGGAATATATGCGACACGCCGCAGGTTGTAAGGGGTAATACTGGTTAGATGCGCGAGTATGCGCCCGTATACGAACTATCTTAAAAAAGGTAGTTTTTTGAGTTATAGAAGGTAGGTGAGAGCAGTGGCAACAGATTACGACACCCCCCGAAAGACGGATGAAGAACTCCACGAGGAGTCGCTAGAAGAACTCAAAGCCAAGCGCGTCGATGCTCAATCCGGGCAGATCGATGTTGATGAAGCCGAAGCTGCAGAAAATCTAGAACTTCCAGGTGCAGATTTATCAGGTGAAGAGTTAGCCGTTCGCGTAGTTCCAAAGCAAGTCGATGAATTTACTTGTTCACGATGCTTCTTGGTACATCACATAACACAACTTGCTAAGGGCGAAGGCGCTAAAGCAGTCTGTAAAGAGTGTAATTAAAAAAATTTAAGAATTAATAAGCAGCGCGGCGATTTCTTCGCCGCGTTTGCTCGTTAAAAGCCAATAAGGTGTTGGATCGCGCGGGTCATTTAACTCAATTTTTACCCCGGTTGGGGTCCAAAATTTGATTGCCAGAAAGGCAGCGGGATCGGCATCACGCGTGCGCAGCAATTTCATCGCCGGTGCATCAAGGACCTTAATATCGCCAAGATATTTGACTTCTATATGCGCGTTATCAAATCGCAACTCGCCTTGATTAATAGAAATAATCGAGCGCATCTTAAAAGCAAGATAGATAACAGTAATAGTGGCGATGACGAATGCGTAGATAGTGAGAAGGGCACCAAAGGCGGCCCAAATCGCAATAACAAGTGAGAGCAAGAGAAAATATATAAAGGCAAGCACCCAGATAGGCGGGCGTAAGACTTCTTTGAAGATCACCATCGCAGTCTAGATGAAGTAAAGTAAGGCTATGAGTCGCGTTGCCAGTACAACCCCTCCAGAGGGAGCGGTAATTCCGCCGCGTCATTCGAAAGCTCCTGAAATCGGAACCAAGATTCCTTCACATTTTGGCCATTGCTTTGGTTGTGGCGAGCTACATCCAACTGGACTTCACTTAGTTGCACACGCTGGCGCTGGTGCGGATTTAACTGCTGAATTTACAGTCACGGAGAATCATCAAGGTGCTCCAGGTTTAGCACATGGTGGACTTTTATCATTAGCTTTCGATGAAGCGCTCGGAAAGTTAATGTGGTTAATTCGCTCTCCGGCAGTTACAGCGCGATTAGAGACAGATTTCTTAAAGCCAGTTCCTATGGGAACAACACTTCACATAACAGCGCGCATTACTGGACAGGTAAATCGCAAGGTTTACACAGCGGCGGAAGGTCGCTTAGGTGGACCAGAAGGTGAAATTGCAGTACGCGCTGCCGCACTCTTTGTGATCGTTCCGATGTCACATTTCTTAGAGAATGCTCCGAAAGAGTATTTGGAACATATCGCCAAAAGCCCGCAAATCTTGGCCTTCGTCGATCCGGAATTTGAGATCAATCCATAATGGGCGTAAAAGTTTTGGTTACTCGTTTAGATAAAGATTTGCCGCTACCAAATTATGCAAAGGGTGGCGATGCTGGTGCCGATTTAGTATCACGCGTGGATTTCACCTTGGCTCCGGGGGAGCGCAAACTGGTACCAACTGGCATTTCGATTGCACTTCCTGATGGTTACGTAGCCCTTGTGCACCCAAGATCAGGTTTGGCAATCAAACACGGAGTGACGATGGTCAATTCGCCAGGCACTGTTGATGCAGGTTATCGCGGTGAGCTACAAATAATCTTAATTAATCATGATCAGAAAGAAAGTATCTCCTTTCAACGCGGGGATCGAATTGCCCAGTTAGTTATTCAACAGGTAGAACGCGCTGAATATATCGAAGTAGAAAACTTGCCAGGTTCAGGCCGTGGCACCGACGGATTTGGATCAACGGGACGTTAATGAGTAATTTACCGATAGATGCTAACGGGTCTGATAAAGATAAAGTCCTAGCTGCCTTTGGTGGCAAGAAGGGTCTAATCGATTCGGGCATACCTTCGATTATCTTTCTAGTTGTTTTCAATGTGGCAGATGATCTGCGCAAGGCACTTATCGCATCACTTATTGTTTCAGCAACGCTAACTATTATTCGATTAGCTAAAAAAGACACTATTCAACATGCGATTTCTGGGCTAGTTGGATCGCTAATTTGTGCATGGTTTGCCAATCGCACAGGAAATGCCAGTGATCTCTATATCCCTAAGCTATTAACTAATTTGGGATATGGCAGCGTTTATCTAATCGCAAACTTGGGCGGATGGCCTGTACTCGGCCTTCTACTTGGTCCAATACTTGGCGAGAATTTAACTTGGCGTAAAGATCCTGCGCGCTCTCGCGCTTACAAGCGAGCGAGCTGGCTTTGGGTCTTGATGTTCTTTACTCGTATTGCCGTGCAATACCCGATCTATCGCAGTGGAAATGTAAATTTACTTGGAACAGTCAATCTAGCCATGGGATATCCGCTATTTCTGGCTACAGCGTATGGATCTTGGATGATTTTAAAGAGCGTTCCTACAACTAAGGTTGCAGATAATTAATTAGCAATAAAGCAAGATTTAATTAAGCCCTCAGCAGCATCAGATGCAACAAAGAGAAGCTCATCGCCGGCGCTAAATACATCAGTTGGTGTCGGGGTAATTACGCGGCCGTCACGGACAATTGCCGCAAGCGAGGCATCGTCCGGCAAGGCAATTTCTTCAACAGTCTTACCGATGCAGCTAGATGAATCGGGCAAGGTTAACTCCACGAGATTTGCTTGACCTTTGCGGAATGAGAATAAGCGAACCACATCGCCGACGCTTACCGCCTCTTCAACTAAGGCAGAAATGATGCGCGGGGTTGATACTGCAACGTCAACGCCCCAAGATGAATCAAAGAGCCATTCATTCTTTGGGTGGTTGATGCGAGCTACGACGCGAGGAACCCCATATTCAGTCTTAGCAAGTAGAGATGCAACCAAATTTACTTTGTCATCTCCAGTAGCTGCGACCAATACCTGACAATTATTTAATACCGCTTTATCTAGTGAAGTGATTTCGCAAGCGTCAGCCATCAACCATTCTGCATCAGGGACCGATTCAAGTTTGAGCGCCTTGGGATCGCGATCGATCAAGAGCACTTGATGGCCATTATCTAGAAGTTCACGCGCGATGGCGCGACCTACATTTCCAGCTCCTGCGATAGCAATTCTCATGAATGATCCTCTGGCGAACGAGAGAAGATATTTTCAACCTTGCTGATCTCATTATCCCGCACGGTAACGTGCAGTAAATCGCCTTCTTGTAAAACGGTATGTGAATCAGGAATGAGGCCTTCACCTAAACGAGTAATAAATGCAACGCGCGCTCCAGTTGCATCTTCGAGGTCGGTAATTGCCATTCCGAACCAACCTTTATGTGGATGCATCTCGCAGAGTTGAATTGCACCGCTGGCATCACGCCATTCAGATTTTGAACCTTCGGGAACTAGTCGGCGCAGAATTTGATCAGTTGCCCAAATAACGGTGGCAACTGTCGGAATTCCAAGGCGCTGATAAATCTCAGCGCGGCCAGGATCATAAATTCGAGCAACAACATTTGCGACTCCATAAGTTTCGCGAGCAACGCGCGCTGCCAAGATATTGGAGTTATCACCGTTGCTTACTGCAGCAAAGGCATCGGCAGTCTCAATTCCGGCTTCGAGCAAGGTATCGCGATCGAAGCCAACGCCTGAAACGGTGCGACCTTTAAAATCAGGACCTAAGCGTCGGAATGCTTCACGAGATTGATCGATTATTGCAACTGAGTGTCCAGCAGCTTCGAGTTCGGTGGCTAAAGAAGAACCAACTCGACCGCATCCCATAATCACGACGTGCACAAGGTTTAACTTACACCCTTATTCTTATCTATATGACATCAAATGGGCAGAACCAGCAAAATTCGCCAGATCGCGTTGCGTTGGCAGTTGGGGATCGCTTCGTTACCACGATTGAGAAAGTCGCTCACGGTGGCCACTTTATTGCGCGCCACCTTGGTGCGGTCATATTTGTCAGACACGCAATTCCTGGCGAAGAGGTAGAAATTGAAATTACCGGTACCGGAAGTTCATTTAACCGTGCTGATGTTGTAAAAGTGATAACTGCATCTACCGATCGCGTCACTGCGCCGTGCCAATTTGCACATCGCCTAGGTTGCGGCGGTTGCGATTTTCAACATATTTCATTGCCGCGCCAACGTGATTTAAAATCAGAGGTCATTACCGAACAATTTAGTCGAATTGCAAAACGTGATCTAAAGATAGAAGTTGAAGAAGTTGGAGCGCCTTTGGGCTATCGCACACGTTTCAACGCTGTCACAACCAGTAATGGAGATCTAGGATTTAAGCAGGCCAGAAGTAACAAAGTTGTACCAGTAAGTGATTGCCGAATCTTGCAACCAGAAATCAAATACCAAGAGCTAAGTTCTCGTAAATGGAAAGGCAATTTACGAGTTGAAGTCTCGCTCTCCTCAACCGGTGAGCGCACCATTGCAACCGGATATGCCAGCGATGAGTCTGCTGTGCGAACTAGCGAAGGCCCAGATGTGGCTGAGTACTCAGTAAATGGATTTAAGTTGGAAGTGGCACAGCGCTCCTTCTGGCAGAGCCATAAATTGGCGCCAACTGTTCTGACCGAAATAGTAAATGGCTATGCCAAGTTGCAAGCAGGCGATCAGGTCTTAGATTTATATGGTGGAGTCGGGCTCTTTACATCACAATTTCTCGAAGCGATTGGTGAAAACGGCCGCGTGGATCTCGTTGAAGGTAGCAAGAGCGCTACCGCCGATGCCATGCGCAACTTTGCATCAATTGCAAATGTGAAGGTACACACCGGTGATGTCGCAAAGTTGCTGCCCCGTTTTGCTAAGGCAGATGTAATTGTTTTAGATCCGCCGCGCGAAGGCGCCGGTAGAGAAGTGGTTGCGGCTATGGTTGCACTTAAGCCGCGCGCGATCATCTATGTCGCATGCGATCCAGCTGCGCTAGCCCGTGACACCACTTACTTGAGCAGCGCCGGATATGAGATCGCAAAAGTTCGCGCCTTTGACCTTTTTCCTATGACTCACCACATCGAAACGGTTGCCTTATTTACACAAGATAAGGTATCTTGATATCAAGATAAATTGAGTAAAGGATTAAAATGAGCAAGAATTCATTGGGCGCCAAGAAGAATTTAAATGTAGCCGGTAAAGATTTTGAAATATTTGATATTTCAAAGATCGAGGGCGCCGCTAACCTACCTTTCTCACTCAAGATCCTTTTAGAAAATCTCTTGCGCACAGAAGATGGCGCCAACATCACCGCAGATCACATCAAGGCGCTTGCACAATGGGATCCATCAGTTGAACCCGATACGGAAATTCAATTCACTCCAGCACGAGTTGTAATGCAAGATTTCACCGGCGTTCCTTGCATCGTAGATCTAGCAACTATGCGCGAGGCGATCGTGGACCTGGGGGGAGATCCGGCAAAGGTAAATCCGCTAGCTCCTGCTGAACTTGTAATTGATCACTCCGTTATCGCCGATGTCTTTGGCACTAAAGATTCTTTTGAAAAGAACACAGATATTGAATATGAGCGCAACCGTGAGCGCTATCGCTTCTTGCGCTGGGGACAAGGTGCTTTTGATGAATTCAAAGTTGTGCCTCCTGGAACTGGAATCGTCCACCAAGTAAATATTGAATTCCTAGCCCGTGTTGTAATGACACGAACCGTAAATGGAGTTCTGCGCGCTTATCCAGATACTGTCGTTGGTACCGATTCACACACCACGATGGTTAACGGTTTGGGCGTACTCGGCTGGGGCGTTGGTGGCATTGAGGCAGAAGCAGCTCTTCTGGGCCAGCCGGTATCAATGTTGATTCCGCGAGTTGTCGGATTCAAATTAAGTGGCGCGTTGCCGGTTGGCACAACAGCGACTGATATGGCGCTAACTATTACTGAGATGCTGCGCAAACATGGCGTGGTTGGTAAATTCGTAGAATTTTATGGCCCAGGTGTTGTATCGGTGCCAATGGCAAATCGCACGACGATCGGCAATATGAGCCCAGAATACGGTTCGACTTGTGCAATCTTCCCAATCGATGAAGAGACTTTGCGTTATCTACGTTTAACCGGTCGCAGCGATGAGCAAGTTGCTCTCGTTGAGCAATATGCGAAAGCGCAAGGCATGTGGCATGACCCAGCGGTTAGTCCAAGATTCTCAGAACATATCGAATTAGATCTTGCGACAGTGGTTCCATCTATTTCTGGCCCGAAGCGTCCACAAGATCGCATCTCACTTAGCGCATCAAAGAGCTCTTTCGAGAAAATTCTGCCAACGTACTTCACTGAAAAAACTGGTAAAGCTGCCTACCCAGTAAAAGTTGGGGCGAAAGAGACAACCATTAAAAATGGCGATGTAGTAATTGCTTCAATTACCTCTTGCACAAATACTTCAAATCCATCAGTAATGATCGGAGCTGCCCTTCTTGCCAAAAAGGCAGTTGAACGAGGGCTGACTTCAAAGCCATGGGTTAAGACCACTTTGGCGCCAGGCTCAAAGGTCGTCACCGATTACTATGATCGCGCAGATTTAACCAAATACATGGAAGCCCTTGGTTTTAACTTAGTTGGTTATGGTTGCGTAACTTGCATCGGTAACTCTGGTCCACTGCCAATTGAGATCAGTAAATCAGTTAACGAACATGATTTAGCGGTAACTGCAGTTCTCTCTGGAAACCGTAACTTTGAGGGACGTATTAGCCCAGATGTAAAGATGAACTACTTGGCATCTCCTCCGCTAGTTGTGGCCTACGCCTTGGCCGGAACCATGGACCATGATTTTGAAAAGGATTCATTGGGCAAAGATAAAGATGGCAAAGATGTACTTCTGGCTGAAATCTGGCCAAGTGCAAAAGAGATTCAAGATGTTATTGATTCATCAATTTCTTCTGAGATGTTTAAGAAGGATTATGCAACTGTCTTCGATGGTGATCACCGCTGGAAATCTTTAGATACTCCAACCGGTAAGACCTTCGAATGGGATGCGCAATCAACTTACGTGCGCAAACCTCCTTATTTCGATGGCATGCCAGCAAATCCAACTCCAGTAACTGATATCTCCGGAGCGCGCGTCTTGGCGATTCTGGGAGATTCTGTGACAACAGATCACATCTCACCGGCCGGAAATATCAAGGTTGATTCACCTGCTGGCAAATATCTGGAAGCGCATGGAGTAGCTCGCGCTGATTTCAACTCTTATGGATCGCGACGTGGCAATCATGAAGTCATGATCCGCGGAACTTTTGCAAATATTCGCTTGAAGAATATGTTGCTAGATGGAGTAGAAGGCGGCTTTACCCGCAACTTCCTTAGCGCAGGAGAGCAGAGCACAATTTACGATGCATCTATTGCCTATCAAAGTGCTGGAGTGCCGCTAGTAATTCTGGCTGGCAAGGAATATGGATCGGGTTCATCTCGCGACTGGGCGGCAAAGGGCACAGCGCTGCTCGGAGTTCGCGCCGTAATCGCTGAAAGTTTTGAACGTATCCATCGCTCAAATTTAATTGGTATGGGAGTTCTTCCATTGCAATTTAAGGATGGCGACACTGCGCAATCACTTGGTCTAACGGGCTCTGAGGTATTTGCAATCACCGGAATCACTGAGCTAAATGGCGGTGGGATTCCTAAAGAGGTACAGGTAACTGCGGGGGATAAGTCATTTAAGGCCAAGGTGCGCATCGATACACCTGGCGAAGGTGATTATTATCGCCATGGGGGGATCATGCAGTACGTCTTAAGGTCTCTGCTCGCGTAAAAATCGCGGTTTACTTCGCTCCAAACTAAGATAAAGACATGCTTGAGCGAATTAAGTCACCTGCCGATATCAAGGCGTTGGATCTTGCTCAACTAAATTCTTTAAGTGATGAGATTCGCCAATTTTTGATTACCAAGGTCTCTAAGACCGGTGGACATCTCGGCCCTAACTTAGGCGTAGTTGAGTTAACTCTGGCCATACATCGCACCTTTGATTCACCGCGCGATATCGTCTTATTTGATACTGGCCATCAATCATATGTTCATAAAATTATTACTGGGCGCGCAGATAGCTTTGATGGGCTGCGCCAACGCGGTGGCATTGCGGGTTACCCAAATCGCAGCGAGAGCGAGCACGATGTAATCGAAAACTCACATGCTTCAACGGCTCTTTCGTGGGGCGATGGAATCTCTTATGGTTTCTCGCAAACTGGTCAGAGTGATCGCCATGTAGTAGTCGTTGTTGGAGATGGTGCGTTAACCGGTGGCATGTCTTGGGAGGCGCTCAACAATATCGCCGCGACCGAGAAGCGAAATCTAGTGATCGTCGTAAATGACAATGAACGTTCTTACTCACCAACTATCGGTGGGCTGGCAACTTATTTAGCCACCCTGCGAGTGACTAAAGGTTATGAGCGTTTCCTTGATTGGGGTAAAGAAGTTCTTCATAAGACCCCAGTTGTAGGAACGCCGATCTATGAAACTTTGCACGGAATGAAAAAAGGCATCAAAGATATTGTCGCGCCACAAGGCATGTTTGAAGATTTAGGTTTGAAATATATGGGGCCAATCGATGGCCACGACATCGCCGCTCTTGAAAAGGCGCTACTCAAAGCTAAAGCCTTTGGCGCGCCAGTTCTTGTTCACGCCATTACTGAAAAAGGTCGCGGCCATAAGCCAGCGATGGATGATGAGGCCGAGAAGTTCCATGCCGTCGGAATCGTAGATCCTGAAACTGGCGCGCCAATTGCCAAGAGCGCGATGAGTTGGACCAAGGTATTTTCGGCTGAGTTAATTGAAATTGCGCGCGAGCGTGAAGATATCGTTGCGATAACCGCTGCGATGCTTGGACCAACAGGCCTTGATTCCTTTGCCAGAGAATTTCCGGAGCGCACAATTGATGTTGGTATTGCAGAACAACATGCTGTTACTAGCGCAGCCGGAATGGCATATGCAGGTCTACACCCAGTTGTCGCCGTTTATTCAACTTTCTTAAATCGCGCCTTCGATCAACTACTTTTGGATGTTGCGTTACATAAAGCCGGCGTCACATTTGTTTTGGATCGCGCTGGCGTAACTGGCGATGATGGTCCATCACATAACGGAATCTGGGATTTAGCGCTTACTGGAATTGTGCCGACCATGCACGTTGCTGCTCCTCGCGATGCAGCGCGTTTGCGTGAGACTCTGCGAGAAGCAGTTGCAATTTCTGATGCGCCTTCAATGGTGCGCTACCCAAAGGGCGCAGTACAAAGTGATATTCCAGCATTTGAACGGCGCGATGGCATTGATGTTCTCTATCGCGGCGAAAGCGCTGATGTCTTATTAGTAAGTATCGGAGCAATGGCGGCGATCGCTGTTGAAGCAGCCTCCATGGCTTACCGCGAAGGTGTTGGCGTTACCGTGATCGATCCGCGTTGGGTGAAACCACTTCCCGCATCTCTTGTCACCATTGCACAAAGGTATAAAAGCGTCGTTGTTCTAGAAGATGGCATTAAACACGGGGGAATCGCCAGCGCAATCTCCGAAATGTTCCGCGAGGCAGAACTAGGCACTCCAATTCATTCAATTGGAGTTCCTTTGGAATTTATAGAACATTCCAAGCGCAATGAAATATTGAGCGATTTAGGTATTACCGCTCAAAATATCGCACGCAGCATCGTTGAATGGAATAGCTCTAACGGTACAGCAGGCACTAATTCGATTATGGAAGAGATGCAATCCCCGGCGCGTGAAAACGTTGACCGCAAACCGCTTGGCTAATTCCTTCACGATCTAAGTACGGCAAGATTCCGCCCAAATGCATCGGCCAACCTGAACCCATCAACATACAGAGATCGATTTCGGCAGCAGTTGAAACGACACCTTCATCGAGCATCATTCTGGCTTCAACTGCCAGCGCTTTAAGTGCGCGATCACGAACTTGTTCTGCAGTTGATGCGCTGGTTCCTTGTTTTATCAAGGCTAACGCTTCTGGGTTGGCAACGACTTTGCCATCGCTGTCCTTGATATAGAAGTTGCGGACCTTTGCGGCCACCATCGCTTGCATGGTTGGGGAGATGCGATAGCGCTCACCAAGATTTTCATGCAAGGTTTCTGAAACATGCAGCGCAACACCTGGACCAACTAAATCGAGGAGTTCAAAGGGAGACATTGGGAAACCGATACTGCGCATTGCGCTATCGGCAATCGCGGGCGGAGTTCCTTCATCTACTGCATCAGTTACTTCACCCATAAAGCGCGTTAAGAGACGATTTACAACAAAGCCTGGTGCATCTTTACAGATGATCATCGTCTTCTTTAGCTCTTTACCAACGCTTACAGCTGTGGCAGTAGTTGCATCATCGGTCTTTGAGGTACGAGCGATTTCAAGTAGCGGCATTACTGCAACTGGATTGAAGAAGTGAAAGCCAATGACTCGCTCTGGATTGGCAAGTCCTTCGCTCATGCGTTCTACCGAAAGTGATGAGGTATTTGTAGCAAGCACACATTCGGGGGAGATGATTGTTTCCAGCTTTTTAAATAGTTCTTGCTTTAGCGAGAGTTCTTCAAAGATCGCTTCGATAATAAAATCACAGCCGGCAAAGCTAACTTGATCTGCCGAACCGCTAATAAGAAGAGAAAGGCGGCGAGCAGATTCTTCGCTCATACGCTTCCTCTCAACTGATTTAGCGAGTTCATTCTTAACCCAGGCCACACCTTTATCGGCGCGTTCTTGATCAATATCTGTCATGACGATTGGGCATTTCAAATTCCGCAGCATTAACAGCGCCAATTGCGAAGCCATTAAACCTGCACCAACAACACCGACCTTGGTTACCTTGCGGGCCAGAGCGGGCTTAGGAGCGCCTTCTACCTTCTTACGCTTCTTCTGAATTAAGTTAAAGGCATAGAGGGATGCGCGCAGTGGGTCAGACATGGTCAGATCAGCAAGTGTTTGATCTTCGGCATCAAAGCCGGCGCCACGAGTATTTGTACGCGCAGCTGCAATTAATTCCAGGGCGCGCATTGGTGATGCTATTTCGGCACCGCCATATTTCTTTAGAGCCGCCGCTTTTCCGGTTGCCAGCGCCGAATCCCATGCTGGATCGCTGGAATAATCTTTACGTTCGATTTTATTCTTACCCGATAAAACACTTGCTGCGAAGGCGACAGAGCGTTCTAGGAAATCAGCAGGCTCGTAAACCGCATCGACAACACCAAGTGCAAGCGCATCTTTTGCCTTCATCATGGTGTTGTTATTTAGCGCATTTAGCATGATTACTTGTACGGCGCGTTCTGGGCCAATTAGCTTTGGCAAGATTGTGGCTCCACCCCAACCTGGAACTAAACCAAGGAAGACTTCTGGCAGTCCAGTAAATGCAGTCGATGCCAAGGTTCGGTAATTGCAGTGCAAGCCAACTTCCAGGCCGCCACCGAGAGCTAGGCCATTGATAAAAGCAAATGTGGGTATTGCACATTCATCTAACCTGCGAAATACATCATGGCCAAGTTTTCCAATCGCCAGTGATTGTTCGCGTTTGGTTAAGAAAGCTAACGCAGATAAATCTGCGCCAGCGGCGAAGATAAATGGCTTTCCCGTAATTGCGATAGCCGCAGGTGCGCGACCAATTGCATCCGAGATTGCTGCATCAAGGGCCGCAAGTGATTGTGGACCAAAGGTATTTGGGCGCGTGTGATCTAACCCGTTATCTAAAGTAATTAAAGCCAGTGAGCCCTTATGTCCAAATGGCGTCAGATCAACGTCGCGAACAAGTGCGTTGGTAATTACTTCTTCAGGAGCGCCTTCTGGCAAGGTCATTTCGGCAGCCATTATCTCTTTCCTCCTGTGAAATGTGGGTTCTCCCAAATTACGGTGCCGCCCATTCCAAGTCCGATACACATTGTGGTTAAGCCATAGCGAACATCGGTGCGCTCTTCAAAGGTACGCGCCAGATTGAGCATTAAGCGAATTCCAGAAGAGGCTAATGGGTGGCCAACTGCAATAGCGCCGCCGTAAGGATTTACTCGTGGATCATCATCTGCAATACCAAAGTGATCTAGAAATGCGATGACTTGAACTGCAAAGGCCTCGTTAACTTCAAAGGCGCCAATGTCTGAAATCTGCAAGCCTGCTTTAGCTAGCGCTTTAATAGTTGAAGGAACTGGCCCGTATCCCATGACTTCTGGTTCGACTCCGGCAAAGGCAAATGAAACCAACTTCGCTTTAATAGTTAGCCCAAGTTCTTTAGCCTTATCTTCACTTGCAAGAAGAGCGGCAGTTGCGCCATCGTTTAAGCCAGATGAATTTCCCGGAGTTACGCGACCTGCGGGACGAAATGGCGTCTTAAGTGTTGCTAAACCTTCCATCGTTGTTGTTGGACGTGGTGGCTCATCAACTGTTGCAATACCCCAACCGATTTCTGCAATGCGGGCAGCAGTTGGAATTAAATCGCGTTGAATCTTGCCGGCGGCATATGCGGCAGCGGTCTTCATCTGTGAGTTATAGGCGTAACGATCAGCGCGCTCTTTCGTTAATTGCGGAAAGCGATCGTGTAAACGCTCTGCCGTTGCACCCATAGCGAGCGCATCTTGTTCCACAATCTTCTCTGCTAAAAATCTTGGGTTGGGATCTATACCTTCACCGATCGGGTGATTGCCCATATGTTCAACGCCACCGGCTATTGCGATATCGATTGAACCAATTGCAATCGCACCGGCCAACGAAGTAGTTGCAGTCATTGCACCTGCACACCAGCGATCTACCGAATATCCGGGAACTGTATTTGGAAGGCCGGCGAGAAGTGAAGCGCTGCGGCCAATATTCATTCCTTGATCGCCACTTTGTGTTGCAGCGGCGATCGCCACATCTTCAATATCGCTTGCGTTTACCTTGGGATTGCGCTCTAAGAGCCCGCGCATTGCACGCACCATCAGATCATCGGCGCGAGTACCGGAGTACATGCTGCCGGCCTTTCCAAATGGAGTACGGACAGCATCGACTAATACAACGGTGCGAGACATCTGGGCTACTTTCTAAAGGCTCTTGTCTAGGTAACTTCTAGGGATAGGTTACTCGCCAGTAGCAGAAAGCGGAAGAAGGTTAGAACTAGACAGCTGCGGGAATGCGTGGCGCCGGAGCGCTCTTCTTGGAGAGATAGGGAACCAAGACCGCGACAAGATAGGCAGCCCAGGCGATGAACTGAACAACAGAAGTTGTCGTATCGAATCCGATTGTGCCGCCCAAGATTGAGCCCAGGATCGATTCTTTACCAATCCATGGCGTTACATCCCAGATAAAGGTATCTGCACCCGGCAACCAACCGAGCTCTTGGAATTCGTGGACACCGTAAGAAAGCACACCGGCGGCGACAATAATTAGCGCAACGCCTGTGACGGTAAAGAACTTGGAGAGATTTAATTTCACAGATCGGTTATAGATTAAATAACCCAGAGCAACTGCAAGCGCTAAACCAAGGACTAATCCAACTGTTGCAGAAGATGCCGCACCGACAGTTTTAAAGTTGGCATATATAAAGAGCGCAGTTTCTAGCCCTTCGCGAACAACCGCGAAAAAAGCCACTAAAGCAAGGCTTATTGGCCCACCCATAATTGCGCTATCTACTTTGCCATGTAATTCATCGCGCAAAGTGCGCGCAGTGCGCTTCATCCAAAAGACCATCCAGGTAACTAAAGCTACGGCGATAAGTGAAGTTAGGCCGGCAAAGAGTTTCTCACCGTCCGGTGTTAATTCAGCCGATGTGAAAGACAGGATTGCACCAAAACCAAGGCTTGCGGCAATTGCGATAGCCACACCTGACCAGAGCGCCTTCATAAGGTG
>CANIAV010000003.1 GCA_947465365.1 Actinomycetota bacterium
AAACACGAAATCAGCTTGGGGCGGCGCTTCCTGGGATTAAGCATCGATTGGCTGATGTGTTACGCGATCGCGCTGGGATTCTTCGGGGGCAGCGGCTCTTTCGCCGAACGCGCCCCGCATGCCCGAGTACCGCACCTGATCATCTTCTTTATTGAAGTCTTAATCCTGACCGCCTTTGGTGGCGCAACGGCAGGACATCGATTGGTTGGAATAAAAGTCGTTCAATTCCAAGGTGGTGCTAACCCAACGCCCATCCAGGCGCTGATCAGAACGGTATTGCTATGTCTGGTAGTTACCGCAATTACCTATGATGATAATGGCCGCGGCATTCACGAGCGGTTAAGCGGAACAGCGCTAATTGATTTACGAAAGAGAAAAATTTAGTTAACGCTTTGGAACGCGAATTCCCTTTGGCATTGGACCCTTTGGAATAGGCATAGACATTCCGCCGATGGCTTTAAAGCGAGCTCTAACTTCGCGCATCTGGTGAGCCGATAATTTCTTTGGCAATTTTGCAACATGTTTTTGTAACTTGCGAAGCGAGACTTGGCCAGGGCCATCTCCAACGTAGATTTCAGTAATCGGAACACCGGGAGCAAAACGTTCGGCTTTCTTGCGCTCATCTTGCAACATCGTGCGCACCGCTTGTGTTCCTTCGCCAGTTAAAACGATTCCGGCGCGACCCAAACTGCGATGGACCATATCTTGATTCTTAGTTACTGCAACAGCAGGCGTAGTTACCCAGCCTTTGCGAATTGCCATCAAAACACTTGCACCGGCGCCAATTTGTCCTTCGATCGAGACATATGCGGCAGATGATGCGATACGAGTGAAGAAGAACATTGCAGCAATTACTGCAACTGGAAGCGCAACAAAGCCAAGGTAAATTGGATGGCCGATAAAAATTCCCGCCGAGATTCCAATTGCCCAAGTGATTGCAAAGACTCCGAAGATTCCGGCACCGATCCAAGGCTTAACGCTCTTGGTTACTGAATAGGCATCGCGGAAAGTTTGGAAACGGACCTTTTTAATCTTTGGCTCTGTTGACTTCTTCTTATTAAACATACGGTCAGTTTAGGGGAGCAGGCGCTGTACCACCAAGACGAAGCGGCGCCCAGCGCTGGCCGACGTGGTTATCGGGGTATTTGCCTTGCACTTCATGCAGTAATTCCAGAAGCGTTTCACGCAAGAGTTTCTCTCCTGCCTCAACATCTGCGCCTTTTTCAAAGAACATCGGTGTGCCAAAAGTTACATAGATCGGGACTTTCTTGCGGCGCAGGTCTTTCTTTACACCTTTGGTCCAAATTCGCTGGGAACCCCAAACAATTGTGGGAATAACAGGAACGCCTGAACCCATAGCTAGGCGGATCGCGCCGGTTTTCAACTCTTTTATCTCAAAACTTCTTGAGATTGTGCCTTCTGGAAAAATGCCAACGATTTCACCAGAACGTAGCGCACGAAGTGCGGCAACAAAAGAAGCGGTGCCACTGCTGCGGTCGACATTTATGTGATGCATGCCGCGCATTAGCGGGCCGGCTAGTTTATTATCGAAAATCTCTTTCTTCGCCATAAATCTCACTAATCGACCTGATGGCAGCGCAGCAGTTCCTATCAGCGCAAAATCTAAATAACCAATATGGTTCATCGCCAGGATTGCTCCACCTTTACGTGGAATATGCGCTTCACCTTCGAAATGAAATTGAAGTCCGAGGTATCTCCAGACAGTCTTTAAGGCAACGATTACTGGTGGATAAACAATCTCAGCCACGTATGGATCCTTGGTTAGCTCGCGCTTCTAGCGCTTGCTTATAAAGGCGACCAGCGCGGTAGCTAGAGCGCACCAAGGGCCCGCTCATGACGCCAAGAAAACCGACTTCAGTTGCTTCAGCTGCAAGTTCAACAAATTCTTCTGGCTTAACCCAACGTTCGACTGGATGATGTTTATTGGTTGGTCGCAGGTATTGCGTGATGGTTATTAAATCGCAGCCGGCAGCGTGTAGATCTACCAAAGCTTGTGAAACCTCTTCACGAGTTTCGCCTAAGCCAAGAATTAAATTCGATTTTGTAACTAAACCAAAATCACGTGCCATTCCTATTACTTGCAACGATTTTTCGTAAGTAAATGCTGGGCGGATTCGCTTAAAGATGCGGGGGACAGTCTCAAGATTGTGGGCAAAGACTTCCGGTTGGGTTTCAAATATTTGGTTTAAGAGTTCGCTCTTGGCATGAAAATCTGGAGCCAACATTTCTACGCCACATCCAGGATTGAGCTCGTGAACTTGGCGAATAGTTTCGGCATATAACCAGGCACCTTCATCAGGTAGATCATCGCGAGTTACGCCAGTAATAGTTGCATAACGCAACCCCATCGCTTTAACAGATTCGGCAACTTTGCGCGGTTCTTCGCGATCGATTGGCAGCGGCTTACCAGTATCGATATTGCAGAAATCGCAACGTCTGGTACAGCGATCGCCACCGATTAAAAATGTCGCTTCCTTATCTTCCCAACATTCAAAGATATTTGGACAGGCTGCTTCTTGGCAGACGGTGTGCAAGCCTTCACTCTTTACCAGTGCACGTAACCTTGTATATTCCGGGCCCATGTTCGCCCGAGTCTTAATCCAATCTGGTTTGCGCTCAATTGGAGTCTCAGTATTGCGCGCTTCGATCCGCAGCAATTTGCGTCCCTCAGGTGCGATCGTCATGCGCTTACCTTACCTAGTGCTTCCAGCAGATACTTCTCAACAACCGGTGAGACTTCAGAGATATCAATTTCGCGCTTGAGTTCAATCGCCATGGAAGTCACATCTGCATCATCTATCCCGCACGGAACTATCTGGCTAAAGGCGGCTAAATCTGGAGATACATTTAACGCAAAGCCATGCATGCTCACACCGCTTGCCACCCGGATTCCGATTGCTGCGATTTTGCGGTCTCCCTTGACATCACTAATCCAAACACCAGATCGGTCATCGATGCGAACTGCGTTAATACCGAAGTCGCTGCAGACTTTAATTAGCGCACCTTCTATCGTGCGAACAAATCCGACAAGTTCGGTGGGTTTTAATAATTTAACGATTGGATATCCCACCAATTGACCAGGACCATGCCAAGTAATTCGACCACCACGATCAACGTTTATTACGGGAGTACCATCATTTGGAAATTCAAATGCTTGGGTGCGCTTGCCGGCGGTGTAGACCGATGGATGTTCTAGCAGCATTAATGTATTTGGCCGTTTACCCGAAGCAACTTCCAGGTGAATTTCTCTTTGTAGGGCTAGTGCCGACTCATATTCCAGCAGCCCGAGGTGATTGACCTCAATTTGCGACGCGCTTTGAACGGCGTTGATGGGCGATTGAAGTGGCACTGGTACAGCCTAAAGGTAGGCTGTACTCCTAGCGAATTCTGCTCATAACTTAAGCCCGGAAGGCGAAAATATCGTGTCTATGCAACGCGCCCAAAAGAACCGTAAACCCTATGCAATTGCCATGTTGGTGGTTATCGCCTGGTTCATCATTACCGGCATCTTCGGTCCACTCTTCGGCAAGTTATCTTCGGTTCAGGAAAATAACAACTCATCATTTCTACCCAAGGGCGCTGAAGCAACGCTTGCTGCAGATGAGATCAAGAAGTTCTCAGCGCAAGATACCTTTGCATTTCCAACTCTCGTACTTTTTGAGGGTTCTGCTACTCCAACGACGCTTGCTGCGATTAGCGATCACGTAACAAAGGTTGGGTCCTTAACTCTCTCAGGTACCTCTGCAAAAATTTCAGATTATCTAGCTCCAGGCCAATCGATAACTGTCTTCCCAGCGCAAGATGGCAAGGCGCTGCTTGCGAATATTCCACTTGATGGAAATTCATTAGCCAAAGTTCTGCCAAACGATAAACCAGTTCTGCCTGCGATAATCGAGGCGTTGCGTGCCGATATCGCACCGATTGCGAAAGCAAATGGCTTTGAACCATATGTAACAGGTCCTGGTGGATTATTGGGCGATCTCTTTGGCGCCTTTGGCACGCTAGATTCCTCACTATTACTTACAACACTTGGCGTTGTAGCAATCATTTTGATCGCGGTCTATCGATCACCAGTGCTTTGGATTATTCCCCTCATGTCCGCACTCTTCGCGCTATCTACTGCCGGTGGAATTGTCTATCTACTTGCAAAAAACAACATCATCGACGTTGACGGCCAATCACAAGGAATTCTCTCTGTTTTGGTAATTGGTGCTGCTACAGATTATGCGCTCTTGCTGATTGCGCGCTATCGCGAAGAACTTCACTTCACTGATAATCGATTTGATGCAATGCGCGCGGCATACAAAGGCGTCTGGGAACCGATCTTGGCATCAGGTTCTACAGTTTCGATCTCGCTTTTAATCTTGCTCTTTAGCAAGCTAACAAATACGGCAGGTCTCGGGCCAATTGGCGCGATCGGAATTGTGTGTTCCATGATCACGATTCTTACCCTTTTGCCTGCGCTGCTATTGATATTTGGCCGCTGGATTTTCTGGCCACGTGTGCCTAAAAACGATGGCGATGATCATGTGATGACAGGTGTTTGGTCAAAAATTGCTAACTCAATTGGCCGCAATCCTCGCAAGGCATGGATTATTACCGGCGTAATTTTGTTGGGATTCGCCGGCGCATCTTCAACTTTAAAAGCAGATGGCATCGGCACAGTAGACACCTTTACTGGCAATCCTGAATCTGTTGTCGGTCAAAAACTCCTCGTCACACATTTCCCTGGTGGCGAAGGCGATCCGACTCAGATTGTCATAGATGTCAATAAATTGGCAGCGGTAACAGCTGCTGTTAAATCTGCCCCTGGTGTAACAGATGTGGTTCCGATGCTCGATGGAATGGAACTACCTGGACAACCAAAGCCGGAAATGAAAGTTGTTAATGGGCGCGCGATCCTCAATGTCACCTTAGATAAGGCGCCAGATAGCGTCGAAGCAGGTAATGACATTCCTCAGATTCGCGAAGTAGCACACGCCGCAGATTCCACATCATTAGTAGGTGGCACTAGCGCCGTTTATTACGATGTTCGATCTGCTAATAATCGTGATAACCATACAATTATTCCGATTATTCTCTTGGTAATTACTTTAATTCTAGGTTTATTGTTGCGCAGTATTCTGAGCGCAATCGTTCTACTTGGAACAGTTGTCCTCAGCTATTTTGCAACTTTAGGCGTGTGCGCCTTGGTCTTTAACCATATCTTTGGTTTTGCCGGTGGCGATAATTCATTCCCACTCTTCGCATTCATCTTCTTGGTTGCACTTGGTATTGATTACAACATCTTCTTGATGACCCGTGTGCGTGAAGAAAGCGGCAAAATTGGCACTCGCGCAGGCGTTGTAAAGGGCGTAACCGTCACTGGCGCGGTCATTACATCTGCAGGCATAGTCTTGGCTGCAACCTTCGCAGTCTTGGGACTTCTGCCCTTGGTCCCACTTGCCGAACTTGGTTTCGCTGTTGGATTCGGCGTTCTGCTGGATACGATCATTGTGCGATCCATTTTGGTACCTGCTCTGGTTCACGAGATCGGACCAAAGATCTGGTGGCCATCTAAATTGCAAAATAAGTAAGCCTTGCAACTTAGATGTATGTAGTAATCGGTGCCGGTCTTGCAGGTTTGAGCGCAGCTCTAACCTTGCAAGAAGCCGGCGCTGATGTAACTGTTTTAGAAGCATCAGATCGCTCAGGCGGACGTGTCGCAAGCGATTTAATTGATGGCTTCATTCTCGACCGAGGATTTCAATTAGTAAATTTGAATTATTCTGAAATCAAACGTTGGGGGATAGGCCAAGAGTTAGGTTTTAAGTTAGCTCCGCGTTCGGTTCGTGTCTCCTATGGCCAATCACATGCATCCCTTGGGGACCCGCGCAATTCGCCGTTTTCAATGTTCTCTGGCGCCTCAGGATCACTAATCTCAAAGGCTTGCTTTCTCAAGTATTTACTCTCAAAGCCGAGGTTCAATGAGAGCGTTGAAGCGCACTTAATTCGCAGCGGCACCACAGATCTATATAAAAAAGTCTTAAAGCCATTTCTTCAAGGCGTTTTTCTAGCGGACCCTTCGCGAGTTAGCGCAGTTGTGGGGCGAGAAGTTATTGGATCATTTATCTCTGGGCGATCAGGAGTTCCGGCCAATGGAGTCGCAGCACTACCTCAAGCTTTAGCAAAGAGAGTTACAAATTTGCAGCTTAATACCCGCGTGGAAGAGATCCGCGGAAATCTATTAGTGACAAATCATGGTGATGTAAAAGCGAAGAAGATTATCTTGGCAACAGATTTAACTACGGCAGGTCAGCTCTTGGCCGATAGACAAGTTACCCCGCTACTGGGTTCGACTACTTGGTATCACGCAACTGATTCGGCGCCTACGGAAAATGCGCGGCTTGCGATTGATTCGCAGTATCGCGGGCCAGTAGTTAATTCAATTGTTATCTCAAACCTTTCGGCTAACTACGCCCCAGCAGGTCAGTCGCTAATTTCTTCCACAACTATTTCGCATGCTTCAGAATCAGAAGTTCGCCGCCACTTAGCACTGCTCTGGGGAGCCTCAACTGCAGATTGGCGCTTCTTAGCCAAGTACGAGATTCATTCCGCGCTGCCGTTATTTGCACCTGGTGCGCAAAAGATCCAAAGTTCACGTATGAGTGAAAATATTTATCGTGCGGGTGATTATTTAACAGCGCCTTCACAAAACGGTGCGATGTTATCTGGAAGGTTAGCGGCGCAAGAGTTACTGCTCGACGAGGGCTTCTAGCGCATTTGTTATATGCGGATAATCCCATTGGAAGCCAGCTTCAGTTAGCGCGGTCGGCATAACTTTCTTTGAACCAAGTACTTCGCTAGAAAAACCGCCGAGTGCAATCTTTAGAGCAATTGCTGGCGCAGGAAAGAGTGCAGGACGCTTCATCGCACGGGCAAGAGCGGCAGTGAATTCTTGATTGGTCACTGGATTTGGGGAGGTTAAATTCACTGGCCCTGCGATTTCGTTTTCGAGGGCGAAGGTAATCGCACGAACAACATCATGCAGTGTTATCCAAGACCACCATTGCTTGCCTGAACCTAATTTTCCACCTAGCCCAAAGCGAAAGAGCGGCAACATGCGTCCAAGTGCTCCACCTGTGGGATCTAGAACGAGCCCAGTACGAAGTTTTACGGTACGCACATCACCAGCTAAATCGGCAGCGCCTTCCCACTCGCGACAAACCGCAGCCAGAAAATCATTTCCGACAGAGTCGGATTCAACAACTGCGCGATTGCCAGAATCTCCATACCAACCAATAGCGCTGGCTGAGATGAAAACTTGTGGTTTAACTTCTGCCACAGCATTTGCAATCGCAGTTGTTCCGAGTAAGCGTGAATTCAAGATCTCTGATTTAAAGCGTTTGGTCCAACGTTTATCGCTAACACCAACACCGGCCAGGTGAATTACTGCATCTACACCGCGCAGAGCCTCAACATCTACAAAACCGGTCTTGGGATCCCACTGAATTTCCTCTGGAGAGACTGGCGCGCGTCGTACTAAACGTTGAACGGTATGGCCTTCAGATTTTAAGTGGCCGACTAGTGCGCTACCGATTAAACCGGAGGCGCCAGTGATGGCAATTCTTTGGGGAACCTTCATAGATATTAGAGACCTAGGTCAGATTCAAAGGCGCCGCCTTCGAGGCGCTCTTTCATAGTAACTAGGAAGCGGGCCGCATCGGCGCCATCTACTACGCGATGATCGTATGAAAGTCCGAGATAAACCATCGAACGAATCGCAATAGTTTCTCCGCCATCTTCGCCCTTAACAACCATCGGACGCTTTACAACTGCGCCTAAGCCAAGAATTGCAACCTGTGGTTGGTTAATGATTGGAGTATCAAAGAGCGCGCCGCGGCTGCCAGTGTTGGTAAGAGTAAATGTTCCTCCGCCTAATTCATCTGGAGTTACTTTGTTATCACGAGTGCGAGCTGCCAGATCTGCGATCTTACGAGCGATTCCGCCCATATTTAGGTCACCTGCGTTATGGATTACTGGAACGAGCAATCCACGTTCGGTATCTACTGCAATACCTAAATGTTCTGCACCGTGATAAATAATCTGATCGCCTTCAACGGATGAGTTAAGTACCGGGTGTTGCTTTAGC
Organism: Actinomycetota bacterium; assembly: GCA_947465365.1. GTDB lineage: Bacteria > Actinomycetota > Actinomycetes > Nanopelagicales > Nanopelagicaceae > Planktophila. Next base: position 8,153 of record CANIAV010000003.1, read on the forward strand.
GCTTCGCAAACAGCGACGGCAAAGAAAGGAAGGAATGAAAGCTTGACGCCCTCGCGCGCTTCAAAAGTTGGCTTAGAGCGATCGCGCAGACGTGCGATCTTTGTGACGTCAACTTCGATAACGGTTGTTAGCTGCGCACTAACTTGTAGTGATTCCACCATTCGCGCTGCAATAACTTTGCGAAGTCGCGACATAGTCACCGTCGTACCGCGCAGTGGGGATACGGCGACAGGTGCTGCAGAGCGCTGTGTTGTCGCAGCAGCTGGCGCAGATGTAACAGGCGCTGCAACTGGAGAACTAGCTTTTGGTGCTGCCGCTTGAACATCTTCTTTGCGAATTCGACCGCCCACGCCAGTGCCGGTAACGCTGGCAAGATTTACGCCAAGTTCAGAGGCAAGTTTGCGCACAATCGGAGTTACATAAGCATCAAGTGGTTGCGAAACTGCAACAGGTGCGGCAATTGGTGCTGCTGGTGCTGCTGGTGTTGCAACGCGAGCTACAGGCGCTGCTACTACAGGCGCAGCAACTGGCGCTGCGACTACTGGCGCTGCGACAACTGGAGCAGGCGCAGCAGTTGCACCCGCGCCACCGATTACTGCTAAGCGAGCACCAACTGGGACAGTTGTATCTACTGGTACATCAATTGAAATAATTGTTCCGGCAACAGGTGAAGGAATCTCGGTATCGACTTTATCTGTAGAAACTTCGAGCAGAGCTTCATCTACTGCAACGCTATCGCCAACGCCCTTTAACCAGCGGGTGACTGTTCCTTCGCTAACGCTCTCGCCAAGTGCGGGCATCGTAATAATTGTTCCGGCGCTGCTTGCAGATGGAGTTGCAACTGGTGCTGCAGGGGGAGGAGTTACTGGTGCTACTGCAACTGGTGGTGCAACCGGAGCTGCAACTGGTGCTGCAACAACGGGAGCAGCTGGTGCTGGCGTTGCAGCAGGTGTTGCTCCATCTGCGATGATCGCAAGTTCGGCACCGACTGGAACTGTCTGATCTATTCCGACAACAATCTTTTGTAAGGTGCCAGCGACAGGTGAAGGAATTTCGGTATCGACTTTATCGGTTGATACTTCAAGGAGCGGCTCATCCATTGCGACATGGTCGCCTTCGGCTTTGAGCCAACGTGTAACTGTTCCTTCGCTGACGCTCTCGCCAAGTGCGGGCATCGTTACTGAGAAAGTCATAACTTTTTCCTTTTCCTTAATTAACCGTGAGCGTGCAGTGGTTTACCAGCAAGGGCCATGTGCGCCTCACCCATTGCTTCAGAGAGCGTTGGATGAGCATGGATATAAGGTGCAACATCATCTGCTGATGCTTCCCAGTTAAAGATTAGTTGTGCTTCAGCTAAAAGTTCACCGACGCGCGCTCCGACCATATGGATACCTAGAACTGGGCCACCTTTTTGTGAGACCAATTTGATGGATCCTGCGGTACGTAAGATCTGTGCTTTTCCGTTACCGGCTAAGTCGTAATTAAGTTCAACCACGTCATACCCACGCTCTTTTGCCTGGGCTGTTGTTAGGCCGACAGAGGCAACTTCTGGTTCAGAGTATGTAACGCGAGGCACACCATCGTAATTAATTGGACGAGGATTCAATCCTGCAATTTCTTCGGCAACGAGAATTCCCTCGCCAAAACCTACGTGGGCTAGCTGCAAAGTTGGGATCAAATCTCCAACGGCCCAGATGCCTGGAACGTTTGTGCGGCACTTGTTATCCACCAGGATGTAACCGCGATCCATGGTTATGCCTTGTTCTTCATATCCCAGATTTGCCGAAACCGGTCCACGTCCGACCGCCACGAGGAGAACTTCAGCGGTAAATGTTTTCCCATCTTCTAATGTGACGGTAACGCCATCGGCGGTAACAGTATGAGATTTAAAGCGAACACCAAGTTCGAAGTTAATACCGCGTTTACGATAGGCGCGCTCTAGCTGTTTACTAGAAGATTCATCTTCCAAAGCGACAAGGTGAGGAAGGCCTTCAATGATTGTTACTTCGGCCCCAAAGGATTTCCAGACAGATGCGAATTCGCAGCCAATGACTCCGCCGCCAAGAACTATTACGCTCTTTGGAACATAATCTAGTTTCATCGCGTGGTCAGAAGTCATTACTCGCTTGCCATCAATTTCTAAACCAGGCAGGGTCTTGGCATATGAACCAGTAGCTAGAACAATATTTTTACCGGTGTACTTTGCACCATTTACTTCAACTGTATCTTTGCCAACCAACTTTCCGTGGCCTTCGATATAAGTGATATTTCGAGATTTAACTAAACCTTGTAGACCTTTATGGAGCTTATTGATTACTCCATCTTTATAAGAATTTACCCCGGTCATATCAATCGAATTAAAAGTAGCGTTAACTCCGAAGTGGCTAGCCTCGCGAGTGCCATCGGCAATTTCGCCAGCATGCAGGAGCGCTTTGGTCGGGATGCATCCGCGATGTAGACATGTGCCGCCGAGTTTGTCTGCTTCGATCAAGGCTACGTTCAAACCGAGTTGAGCGCCGCGTAGGGCTGCTGCGTATCCGCCGCTGCCGCCACCTAAAATTACAAGATCAAAGTTGGACACCTGTGAGCGCTCCTTCGTAAAGCAATCTACCTAACGGGCCTATCTTGCCAGTTTTACCCAGTGATTACGAAATTGCGGCAGATTGCGCCAGCGCCACCAAGGAGCGAAGGGCGATACCTGTTCCGCCGACAGGTGTGTAGCCATATGGCACACCTTCGTTATAGGCCGGACCTGCAATATCAAGATGTAACCAAGGTAACTCAGGGGCGATAAATTCTTTTAAGAATAGTCCAGCAACCATCATGCCGCCCATTCGTTCGCCGATATTTGCCATATCGGCAACTGGTGAATCCAGGGATGTACGAAGTTCTACCGGCAGGGGCATCGGCCAGAAAGCTTCACCAGATGCTTTGCTAATTGCATAGAAGTGATCGCTGAAATCTTGGTTATTGGTCATGATTGCACTTGTGCGAGTTCCGAGTGCTACCACTTGTGCGCCCGTTAAAGTCGCTACATCAATGATTCCATCGAGTTTCTTATTCTCTTGTGCCTTGACTAAAGCATCTCCAAGTACGAGTCGTCCTTCGGCATCTGGATTAAGAACTTCAATAGTTTTACCGCCGTACATCGTAATAATGTCACTAGGTCTAGTCGCGTTATCGCTGACCATATTCTCAGCCAATGGGGCATAGCAATCAATAGCAATCGGCAACTTCATTAAAGCGATTGCAATAGTTGCCGCACAGACTGCGGCTGCTCCAGACATATCGCATTTCATAGCCTCCATACCAGCAGCAGGCTTTAATGCCAGGCCACCTGTATCGAAAGTTATTCCCTTACCGACGAATGCGTAACTCTTCTTCGCTTTTGCTTTAACGGGTGTATATGAAATTTGTAGAAGTCGCGGCGGATTTGCGGAGCCTTGACCTACGGCAGTAATACCACCGTAGCCTTTTGATTTAAGTTGTGATTCGGTCATTACCGAAACCTTCAGACCAGCAGTAGTGCCGCCAGCTTTCTTAACAAGTGCCGTAAATTCTTTGCAAAATGAATCCGGGGTTAAATGGCTCGGCGGAGTGTTAATCAAATCTCTAACTAAATTGGTGTATTCACCGATGATTGCGGCGCGTTTGAGCGCATCTTTAGCCTCAGCTTTGTTGGCGAGGTTTGAATGAATAGTCGCTGACTTAAGGCTTACCTGGCGCTCTTTCATTGAATCTACGCGGAACTTATTAAAGGTATAGGCGCCAAGTGCTACACCTTGCGCAATAGCCTCCAACGTGGAAATTTTCTTTGCCGGTAGCGAGAAAGTAGCACCGGTACTGCCAGCAAGGGCGCGCGCTGCCGCTCCTGCTGCGCGACGAAGTACTTCATCATCTTGCGTTGTTTTATTCTCACCGAGTCCCGTGAAGACAAGTAGTCGAGTAGTAAGGCCAGGAATTTTTATTACTTCATCGCTCTTTCCAGTCGCGCCCAAATCAGCGAGGCTTTGCAGCAACTTCTTGCTATCGAGGGCTATATCGCCACTTTCTATAATTAAAGTTGCCTTGCTATCTTTCAAAGACTTCTTGTAGGAGAGGCCAATGACCAGAATCTCATCTTTGATGATGCCATCGGATAGACGAAGGGCGGTCATTAAATCTCCTTAGAAACGGGCGGTAACTACGCCCTGAATTTTGCCTGAGGTAAGTGTAAGTTGTTGCTATGAAAAATTCTCCCTTAGCCGATAAACATCTCCAACTTTCGGCGAAGATGGCCGATTTCGGGGGCTGGCTAATGCCGATCGAATATCCAGGTGGCGGTGTATTGGCAGAACATGCTGCAGTTCGCGAGAAAGTCGGGATTTTCGACGTTTCACACTTGGGAAAGGTGAGCGTCAAAGGCGCTGGGGCTCTGGAATTTCTCAACTCTGTTTTCACAAATGATTTAAATCGGATTTCTGATGGCCAAGCGCAATACACCTTGCATTGCAATTCCGATGGGGGAGTAATTGATGATCTGATTGTCTATCGCAATAGCGCAAGCCATCTTTTTCTAATTCCAAATGCTTCTAATACCAGCGATGTAGTTGCTGATCTAAAGAGTAAAGCGCCCGATTCGATTGAAATCGTAAATCTCCACGAATCATTTGGCGTAATTGCAGTGCAGGGACCGCTCTCCAAGGATGTAATCAAGAGTTTTGGAATTGATCCGGTGATGGATTACATGGCCTTTGCGCATGTGGTAATTGCAGGATGCGAGGTAATTCTCTGTCGCACCGGTTACACCGGCGAACATGGCTATGAAATTGTTCCTAGGTGGGAGGACGCGGCGAAAGTTTGGGATGCACTGGCATCTGCAATCGCTCCACTTGGCGGTCTAGTTTGCGGACTTGGTGCGCGCGATACATTGCGAACCGAGATGGGATACCCATTGCATGGCCACGAGTTAACTCTCTCAATTAGCCCAGTTCAGGCGGCAGCTACTTGGGCGATCGGTTGGGATAAACCATCCTTTAGCGGAAGCCAAGCGCTAAGCGCTGAAAAAACTGCGGGAGCGCATCCGCGTATACGCGCCTTAGTAAGTCAAGATCGCGGTATTCCACGCGCTGGCATGGAAGTCAGGAGCACATCTGGTGCCGTCATTGGAGTTGTAACAAGCGGAACCTTTTCACCGACGCTAAAGAAAGGTATCGCGCTGGCTCTCTTGGATAATTCAATCAAGCTAAGTGATCATGTAATTGTTGATGTTCGCGGCCGCGATTGCTTAGCGGAAGTTACAAAGCTGCCGCTAGTTAACTCAAACGTTCGCTAAATTCAATCGGAGTTAAGAAAGCTGCTCTATTTTTGCTGCGCCTTAGCGCTGCCAAAACTGCAGGTCCTGCAGAGATAACCAGGACGGTAGTTAATACCGCGCGCGGAATATCCCAAGCCATCGATGAAAGAAAATGAAAAGTGATAAAGCGTTGCAGATTTTCAGAAAGTGCGCCGCCTGGAATAAAAGAGAGTTGGGTATTAGCGCCAATCGCCCACGGCCAAAATTGCAGATCCATCAGCAACCCGTAACTAAATGCGGAAATTATTGAGATCAAGATAAGTAAGGCAAGTTCGCGCCGGCCACGCAATTTCTTGGCAAAGCTGCCCGCTAATAGCCCGATAATTCCTGCAGCAAATAATTGGTAACTAAGCCACGGACCAATTCCCCCGGTAAATAGCGCCGAAGCAAGCATTCCTAATACGCCTAGGAGAAAACCAAAAGCGCCACCGAATACGCGAGCAGCTAAAATTAGGAGAAACCACATAGGTTCGAGCCCAACTGCACCAGCGCCAAGTGGGCGAAGCGCGGCAAGCAAGGCGGCCAAAATTCCAAGCAGCGCAACTGATTTGGCATCGAGGCTGCGATCACTTAACTGTGCCAATAGTAAGAAAAGTGCGAGCGGTAAGGCGATCCAGAAAAAATATTGTGCGATATGAGCGCTACTTTTATCTGCGGCGAAGAAAGGCCAGGTAAAGCCTGCGAAGGCAAAGATTGACGTAAGCGTTAGAGCGATCTTTGACGATGGCGAGAAGCGATAAATATCTTTAGTTTGTAACTTCATCACTCAACTGCCCGCAGAACATCCGAGACAGTTAGCCACGGCCGAGGCGACATAACTTTGGCTACTTGTGGCGCAAATGCGGGTGAAGATAGAAGAATCTCCAGAGTTGGACCGTCGGCAACAACTTCACCTTCGGCTAAGAAGATAACGCGATCGCAGAGTTCGGCCACCAACTCCACATCGTGCGTTGCAATCAAGACTGATCGATTTAACTCTTTTGCAAAACTCTTGAGCAATGTGATCAAAAGCGTCTTTGCTTGATAATCCAATCCACGAGTTGGCTCATCCAAAATCAGAACTTGTGGCTGTGCAGATAGGACAATTGCTAACGCCAGCGCTAATCGCTGGCCCTCTGATAGATCACGGGGGTGGGTGTTTGGATCTATCGCGGGGACGATGCGCTCGAGCAGAGCCAGTGCAGTTCCTGCAGCACATTCATTATCTTTATCAGCTTGCGCACATTCACCTTTCACGCTCTGCCCATAAAGTAGATCACTTGGCTCTTGTGGAATAAATCCAACGATTTCACGACGAGCTTTTCCTTTAAGATCCTTTGAAGATCGCCCACAGATTTCAGAAGTACCTTTGGCCTCATTATTGAGACCTACCAATGTCGTTAGCAGCGAGCTTTTGCCGGCGCCATTTCTTCCCATTAAGGCAACGATTTCTCCGTTGTAGATATTAGTTGTCACATCACGCAGCGCAGGTTTTCCTTGATACGAGAGCGATAAATTTAGGGTACTAATTGCCAAGTCTGCTTGCACAGGTGCAATAACTTCCGGGTCTCTTCCATTTGTTCGAATCTCTTCAGTCATTCTTCTAACATCGCGCACACTTAACCCAACTTGTGAAAGCCCCAAAGCGCGGGCGAGATGAACAATCGGGGGAGCAATGTCGGAGCGTTTTAAGATTTCTTCCGGCAAATTAATCTCGGCGCTGCCATCGCCAGCAATATGGATAATTCGATCAGCAAAGCCAATGACTCGCTCTAAGCGATGTTCGGCGATGACGACTGTCAGGCTTAGATCATGTACCAAACGGTGCAGAATAGAGAGAACTTCTTCTGCTGCAATCGGATCCAGTGCACTAGTTGGTTCATCTAGTACTAGAACTTTAGGGTTCATAACTAAAGCGCTGCCAATTGCAACGCGTTGTTGTTCACCGCCACTTAAAGTTGAAATCGCTCTATCGCGTAAATGTGAAAGGGCCAGCAAATCCAAGATTTCTTCAACTCGCTTACGCATTAGATCTGGCGCGATATTTAACGCCTCCATTCCGAAGGCGAGCTCTTCTTCGACGATATCTGTAACAAAACCTTGCGCGGGATTTTGACCAACGATTCCGACTAAGTGCGAGAGTTCACCGGGTCTAACCAGCCGCGTAGAAATGCCATCGACAGTTATGTCGCCGGCAAGAATTCCGCCAGTGTGATGGGGGACTAGACCATTTATTAGGCGCAAGAGCGATGATTTTCCGGTACCAGTTGAACCAATAACTAAAACCATCTCGCCTTCGGAAATCTCAAAGGAGAGATCTTCCAGAATTGTCTTTGTAGATGTCGGATAGACCAAAGAGACTCTTGAAAAATTAATCATCTAAACACCGTTAGCGTTACAGCTAGAAGGGCTGCGGATGTGAGAACAATTGCCGAATCAACTCCATGCCAAGTGATCGGGCGATAACGCGAACGCTTGCGACTGACTCCGAAGCCGCGCGCATCCATGGCAGCTGCTAACTCAAGTGATCGCGAAAGTGAATCCTCGAGCAAAGGCAGAGCAATGGAGCGCCAAGATGGTTTCTCATCACCACGCAGTGCCCGAGCACGGCGGATGCGCGAAACACTCTGCACCAAATTTGGTAGTGCAGATGTGGCAATTACTGTGGCAACGCCGAACTCGTAAATTGCAACCGGTGTCACTCGAAGTAATTTGTGAGGACTAGTTAGCGAAACAGCTGCGCCAAAGAGGGAAATCACCGCGATTATTATTAAACCTTCATGGATGGATGAAAGTAAGCGCTCTTGCGTGATGACACCACCGATACGAATACCAGCCAACCAATGTGGCAGCGGCACAATCGGCAGAGTTGCTAATTTAGTGCCAGGGATAGGAACCCCAATTAAAACTCCGACTATGGTACGAATTATCAAAATAAATACGCCAATTTTTAGCGAGAACCAGAAACTCTTCGCCCAAGGAGCCGCAGCGGCAAATCTCCAAACTAATATCGCTGCAGCCGCCATGGCAGATCCAGCCAACCACGAGCTATCGGCGCGAATTACCGCCCCGATAGTCAGCAGCGACCAGATCCACCAAGTAAGCGGATGCAGCGATTTCATTTAGAGGTTATTACTTCTTTAGAGCGCTGGGAGTGGCAATTTCAACACCACACTCTTTTTTCGGGTAGCCATTTATTCCGCAGATTAAGCCGCTCTTGGCCGCGCGAAGCTTTACTGCCATACCTAGAACATCTATGCCTTGTGACGTTTTAGCGGTGCGAACACAAGTTGTAAAACCCTTCTGCACTTTTTCACCCGTTGGTGCATATGCCGTTGAACCGTAATCGATTACCAGCGCCACGCGTTTGGTGTCTTTATCTGCTTTAACTTTTCCGCAGATCGCGTTGAAATCTGGCTTAATTGCGGGAGCAATAGATGGGACATCATCTGAGCTAAATACAAATGACCATCCTTCAACTGCGCCATCTGCAACATCAACGGTTGGTCCGGTCATTGCTGCAGTCCAAGTTTTTGCACCTGGGGCTGCTTGGTAATAACCCCAATACCGCCAACCTTTTTCAGAAGCGCTTGCGCTAGGTGCGAAGGTAATCCCAGTTACGAGTAATACGGCAGTGGTATTAACCGCAAATAATTTATTCTTTGTAAGCGTTTGAATAAACATAATAATTCTGTGGAGCCTCTCTTATGTTG
>CANIAV010000004.1 GCA_947465365.1 Actinomycetota bacterium
AGTTAATTTAGTCTTTGTCGATGTGACAGAAATGACTGAGCTACACATCAAATGGATGGATGAGGGCGGACCTACCGATGTCCTGTCTTTCCCAATGGATATGCCAAGTGATACCAATGATGCAGTAACTCTGGGAGACATTGTTATTTCACCTACCGTTGCTGCCCAACAAGCTACCAGCGCTGGGCATTCAACCGACCATGAGATCTTTATCTTGGCCGCCCACGGTTTGCTACATATCTTGGGCTATGACCACGCAAATGCTGCCGATGAGAAAGTTATGTTTGCCTTGCAAGAAGATTTAGTTAAGAAGTACCAGGCGATTGCATGAACGCCTTTAATATTACCGCGATCATCGCACTGATTGCCTTTGCTGGTTTTCTTGCCGCCTCTGAATCTGCTCTGACCTCGATATCTCGTATTTTGATTGAAGAGATTGAGACCAAGCGCGGTGGACACTTACTGAAGAAGTATTCGCAGCAACCAGCACGCTATCTAAACGTTTTACTTTTGGTTAGAAAGATCTGCGAATTTACCGCCGCCGCACTTTTAGCGGTTGCGCTCTTGCGCCAATATTCATCTGCCCAAGCGATGGCACTCACAGTGGCGATCATGGTTGTCTTGTCTTACGTTGTAATCGGTGTAGGACCACGCACCTTAGGTCGCCAGCAACCACATAAATGGGCGCGCGCGGGTATATCAGTTGCTTACTTCTTAGCCTTTATCTTGGGACCGGTCACCAATTTATTGATCGCAATTGGTAATGCAATAACTCCAGGTAAGGGTTTTCGCAGCGGTCCATTTACAAATGAAGCCGAACTGCGTGACTTAGTAGACCAAGCGCACGAGCGCGGCCTAGTTGAATCTGATGAACACGAGATGATCCACTCGGTATTTGAACTCGGCGATACCTTGGTGCGCGAACTTATGGTCCACCGCACCGATATGGTTTGGATCGAACGCGATAAGACGCTGCGCCAAGCGCTATCTCTGGCGCTGCGTTCGGGTTATTCACGTATTCCTGTAGTCGGTGAAAACCTCGACAATATTATTGGCATTGCCTATGTAAAAGATCTAGCCAAGCGCGCACTTGATCACCATGAAGCCGAAACCAATGAGCGAGTTGAGCAACATATGCGTCCGGCTGTCTTTGTTCCGGAGATAAAAATTGCCGCCGATCTACTGAAAGAGATGCAGCGCGATCAGATCCACCTAGCCATCGTTGTAGATGAATATGGCGGAACTGCCGGAATTATTACGATCGAAGATATTATTGAAGAGATCGTCGGCGAGATCGCCGATGAGTTCGATGATGGGGTAGAAGCCTTTATCTGGATCACTGAAGATAAAGCACGCGCCAAAGCAACCTTGCATATTGAAGATTTAGCTGATGAGTTAAAGATTGACTTTGATAAAGCTGACTCTGAAGATGTCGACACTATCGGTGGTCTAATGGCGCAGAAACTCGGCCGCGTCCCAATTGCCGGCAGCACTATTTCACTAGCTGGCTGGTCTATTACATCTGAGCGACCACTGGGTCGACGCCGTAAAATTAGTAGCGTAATAATTGAAAGACTAAAGGATGAGAAGTTAGAAGATCATGAGTAATATTTTTGAGAATCCAGAAGATCAAAAGCTAGCCACGCTGGCGATTTCAACGCTGGCGCGCACAGGTGCAAAACAAGCAGCGGCGCTACGTGACACAACTGGACGCACATATGTTGCAATAAATATTGCTGCACCTAATCTCACACTCGATGCTGTGCAAGCCGTCTTTACAGTTGCTGCCGCATCACAAATTGCGGGAATTGAAGGCGTTGTAATTGCCGGTGAAAAAGCGGCGCTGACTGCAGTTATTACAGATAATTCTCCGCAGGCAACCATCTTTCATATCGATGCAAACGGAGATGTCGCGAGGGCGTAAGATAGCCCAATGCGTATCGTTCGATTTACTCCGGGACCTGAATCAGGCCTAGGTACCGACCCGCTCTTTGGGGTCCTCGAAGACGATAACTCAATTACCGTAATCTCTGGAGATCCCATTTATCACGGCGTTACAAAGACTGCGGTGAAGGTTGATCTAACTAAGGTGCGCTTATTAGCGCCAGTTATTCCTCGTAGCAAGATCGTTGCAGTCGGCAAGAACTATGCCGACCACGCCAAAGAGATGGGTTCGGATGTTCCGAAAGAACCAATTATCTTCTTAAAGCCAAATACATCTGTGATTGGTCCGGGGGACACAATTGTCTGGCCGGCAATGGCGCCAACGATTGATTACGAAGCAGAACTTGCAGTTGTGATTGGTCGAGTTTGTAAAGATGTTCCGAAAGAGCGCGTTAACGAAGTTATCTTTGGCTACACCTTGGCAAATGATGTCACCTGTCGCGAGCTACAAAAGAGCGATGGCCAATGGGCGCGCGCCAAGGGCTTTGATACCTTCTGCCCAATCGGCCCATGGATTGAAACTGATTTCGTACCTGGCACACAGCGCATCTTCTCAAAGGTAAATGATGAGATTCGCCAAGATGCGACTCTAGATCAGATGATCTTTAGCGTCGCCGATATCGTTGTCTTTGTATCGCAAGTTATGACTTTATTGCCAGGAGATGTCATCATCACCGGTACCCCAGCAGGAATTGGACCACTTATTGCGCGCGGCAACGTCGTTGTTGGCATCGATGGTTTGGGTCAACTAACAAATAAGGTGAGTGCAAAGCCGTGAGTGCGAAAAAAGTAAAGGTCCGTTTTGCGCCATCTCCAACAGGTGACTTGCACGTCGGAAATATCCGCACTGCTTTATTTGATTGGGCCTATGCCCGCCACACAGGTGGCACATTCTTATTCCGCATTGAAGATACCGACACCACGCGCGTTACCGATGAATATATTCAAGCTGCGATCGATACTTTGAAATGGCTCGGCCTTAACTGGGATGAAGGTCCTGAAGTCGGCGGCGAGAACGGCCCTTACCTACAATCGCAACGTCTAGATAAATATGCACATTGGGCGCAGAAGTTCTTGGATCAAAAAGATGCTTATCACTGTTACTGCTCACCGGATGAGTTAGAAGCAGTACGTGAAGCACAACGCGCCGCAAATGTGGCACCTGGCTACAACGGCCACTGTCGTGACTTAACCGATGAGCAAATTGCAGCCTATAAAGCACAAGGTCGCGCTGCAGTTGTGCGCATGCGCATGCCAGATGGCAGCACTACTTTTACCGATGAAATTCGCGGCGAAGTTACCTTTGATCATAAGTTCGTACCTGACTTTGTATTGGTTCGCGCCGATGGTTCACCGCTTTACACGTTAGCTGTTGCCGTCGATGATATTTTGATGAAGGTAACCCACGTCTTGCGTGGAGAAGATTTGTTATCTTCCACACCACGTCAGATCCGGGTTTATCAAGCGATGGGCGTGGCAATCGCTGATTACCCAGTCTTTGCCCACCTGCCATTTGTGATGGGTCAAGATAACGCCAAGCTTTCTAAGCGCAATGGTGAAGCTTCGATCTCTTGGTATCGCGAACAAGGTTATTTGCCAGAGGCGATCTGTAATTACTTAGCGCTGCTTGGTTGGTCACCTGGCGATGATCGCGAAAACATCACGATGGCAGAACTCTGTGAGATGTTCACCGTAGACAAGGTTCACTCATCTCCTGCCCGCTTTGATATGAAGAAGTTAGAAGCGATTAATGGCGACAAGATTCGTGCGCTGACTTTAGATGAATTCCTAAAGTGGTCACTGCCATTTTTAACCGGCGCAGGAGTCATCACTGGAACGGAAGCTGAAATCGCACTCGTTAAGCAGGCGCTACCTTTAATTCAGGAACGAATCGTAAAGCTTGATGAAGTACCTGCCATGCTGCGCTTCTTATTTGTTAAGAACTTTGCAGTTGAGGAAGCATCGCTATCTAAGATCACAGATAGCGCATCCAAAGATGTTTTAAAGCGCACTTTGGCTGAGTTAACTCCGCTTGCTACCTGGAACCACGATTCCATTGAAGCTGCGTTACGCGCTTCGCTAATTGAAGAGATGGGGCTTAAGCCACGTATCGCATTTGGCGCAGTTCGTATTGCAACTACCGGATCTACAATTTCACCACCACTCTTTGAATCTATGGAGTTACTGGGTAAAGACACCTCGTTGGCCCGTATTGCTGCGGCGATCGACCTATAAATCGCAGTAAAAAATTGAGGTATCCTTTCCCCTGTTGTATTGGGGTATGGGGTAATTGGCAGCCCTGCTGATTCTGGTTCAGTAAGTCTAGGTTCGAGTCCTGGTACCCCAGCGCAGTACCGCAGTAAAGCTTCACAAAATGTACTAGGGCCCCGTCGTCTAGCGGCCTAGGACTCTGGCTTCTCAAGTCAGCTACGAGGGTTCGAATCCCTTCGGGGCTACGCAGGATAGGTGTATCTACTTTGATCAGTTTTCTAAAGGTACTACCAGCATTTATCGCTACCGCTTATTTACTGGCGTTAGTTCCAGGACAAACCGTTGCCATGATTCTGCGCCAAGCAATTATGGGCGGACCACGTACGGCTTATATGACTTTGCTCGGAACAAGTAGCGCGCTAGTTGTTTGGGGCAGCGCATCTGCAATTGGCTTATCGCAAATATTTGCACATTCGCGTACTGCATATAACTTACTTAAATACACAGGCGTTGCCTATCTTGTCTTTTTAAGTCTGCAGACCCTGTGGCAAGCGCGTAAAGAGTATGGTCGCTTTGATTACGAAGGCGCGGCTAAGACTGGGCTCGGTCCGGCATTTCGCTTAGGTTTCTTAACAAATATGACAAATGTAAAAGCAGCGGTCTTTGCCGTTGCCTTTATTCCGGCATTTGTTCCAGCCGATTTTAATTTGGCACTTGGTATTTTCATACTTTCGATCGTTCAGGCACTTACTTCTGCTACTTGGTACTCGATCGTTATCTCACTTGTTGCGCGGGCTTCAGTTGTTCTTGCCCGTCCTAAGGTACGGCGGGGCTTAACAGTATTTTCTGCCGCGGGAATCTTATTTTTGGCGATGACCTTGCTCTTTACATCGCCGCGTTAACTATTTAACTACCAGGACTGTGTACCGAGGCCGCCATCAAAGTCATATGTTGAACCGGTTGCCCAAGCATTGGCATCAGATAGTAAGAATTCGGTAACGCCAACAACTTCTTCTGCGCTGGCATAACGCCCAAGAGGTGTTGCCGCCTTCCATGCCGCAACGCCTTCCGGCCATGCTTGATCAATACCATCTCGACCAATTAGCCCAAGGCGCAGACCTAGTACGCGCATTGGAGCATGAGCGCGTGATGCTGAACGAGTTAAGACATCTAACGCTGCTTTGCTGGCGCCATAAATTTCATGGCCAGCACGCGGATTGAGCGCTTCAACGGAGGAGATATTTAAAACTACTTTCACACCAGATTTCGCTGACTCATCGATGATCTCTTTCGGGGCATCGACATTTATGCGCATCATTAACTCAATTTCAGCGCGAGTTGCTTGCGTTGGATCAAGAACTGCTTGATTGGCGGCGTTATTGATTACAAAATCTAATTTGCCGGCTCTAGATACTGCTTCTTGCACAAGTGAATTACCAGATTTTGCAACAGATAAATCTGCTGCGATAACGTGCAAATTGCCACGCGCAGATAGTTCGCCGGTATTTACTTGTGCGCAAACAGTTGCACCAAGTTCGAGAAAGCGCGAAACATAGGCTTGGCCGATCAGGCCCGAGGCACCGGTAATTAAGATGCTCTTGCCGGCAAAGTTCACTTAAGCGGCTCCAGCGCTTTAATACGCAGATTTACTCGCGCTATCAAATCAGATAGATCAATCTTGGTGCTAACTCGCTTTGCAACAACTTGATCACCTGCCACCCAAACATCTGTGACATCGCCACGGCCTGCGGCAAAGACCAGCAGCGCATTTACATCATGCACAGGCGTTAAATGGGCAGCATGTAGATCAAGTGCGATTAAATCTGCTTCTTTGCCAATCTCAATACTGCCGACGCGATCGCCGAGGCCAACGGCATGGGCTGCTTCGATAGTTGCTGCGCGCACGATAGATGTTAGATCAACATCTGCGGGGGATTGGCGCAGCGCAACCACATGAGCTGCCATTCGCATTACCGAGAACATATCTAGATCATTAGATGAGGAACAGCTATCTGTTCCTAGGCCAACTTTGATTCCGGCTTTGCGCATATCGTTAAAGCGCGCCAGGCCTGAGCCAAGTTTTAAATTACTGCCCGGGCAATGGCCAACTGATGTGCCTTTACTTGCGGCAATTGCCATATCAGAGTCACTTAAGTGAACACCGTGTCCGAAGATAGTTGGCACATCTAATATCCCAGTATCGCGACAGACTTCAGTCGGAGTCTTTCCATAACGAGTCTGCACATCATCATTTTCTGCTTGAGTTTCCGAGACATGTAGATGAATACGTGCCCCGAGTTCCTTAGCGATTGCAGCAACCTGCGTTAAATTCTCGGGCGAATCTGTGTAAGTTGAATGTGGCATGAAATATGTTGGGATGTAAGGACCACCGATTTCAGCAAGGACAGCCGGCCATTGGTGCGCCCGTTCAATGCGTTGCTCCCATTGCAGTCCATCTAAGCCTGGGAAATCAAAGAAGATGGGCCCTGCGATATGGCGCAGGCCAACTCGCACCGCACCGCGATGGGTTGCAGCAGGATTTAAATACATATCCATTGTGGTTGTTGTGCCAGCCAATAACGCTTCAAGTGCGCCAAGTTCGGTACCCAGTTCGCAAGTTGTTTCATCCATGATGGCACCTTCTGCTGCCCAGACACGTTCTAGAAAACCTTGCAGATTGACGCCTTCTGCCCACCCACGCAACAACGACATCCCTAAGTGGGTGTGGCTATTGATCAACCCTGGTGAAATTAACTTATTAGTTGCATCATAAATTTCCTTGGCAGCTGGTGAATCTGTGCCGATATAGGCGATCTTGCCGCCTTCAATTCCAATTGAAACGCCTTCCAGGATTTCATTTTTTGAATTGGAGGTAACTGCATAACGCGCGTTCTTTATTAATAAATCTAACATCAGGCAAAGGCCTTGATTGTGCCATCAAGGATGGTAATTACCTTTTCACTTGCTGCCTTTAGCGCCGCATTAATATCATCCATAGTTATCGGGGTATCACTTACGCCAGCTGCGGGATTAACGACTAAAGCAATTGCGGCGTAGCGAAGGCCGGCTTCCTTCGCCAGTGATACTTCTGGAACACCTGTCATGCCAACAACGGTGGCACCAGCCAGACGCGCCAATCTAATTTCGGCCGGTGTTTCAAAGCGCGGCCCATTAAATCCGGCATAGATTCCGCCGGTATTTAAAGTAATTCCAGCAGCCTTTGCAGCAGCTGCCATCGCAGCCTTTACTTCACCATCGTAGAGATGTGACATATCGATATGTTGCACGCCACCTGGTTGCACACCATCAAAGAAGGTATCGGCGCGCCCATGTGTGAAATCTACAAAGTCATCAAGTAATTGCAGTGATCCAGCAGGTAACTTGGGATCGATACCACCAACAACATTTACGGCAATTACGAAGTCAACGCCTGAGTTCTTAAGCGCTGTGATATTTGCGCGATAGTTAACTCCACTTGGTGGAACGCTATGGTCAACGCCATGGCGAGTTAGAAATGCAATTTCAACTCCGTGCCATTTACCAGAGGTAATTAAGGCTTGGCCATAAACGGTATCTATAGCTTGCGCAGTGGATCCGGATAACGCCGGTAAGTTATAAAAACCAGTACCGGCGATGATGCCAATCTTCATTAAGAGACCTTACTTATCAAGACCGGCCATGAGGCGGCCGATGTAGTTGCGGTCGGCATCTTTAGAATCCACGATCGCAACGATCTTGCCATCTGACATAACTGCGATGCGATCGGAGAGCGAGAGGATCTCATCGAGTTCTGCCGATACCAACAAGACTGCAGCGCCCTTATCGCGCGCTGAAATCAGTTGGTTATGGATAAATTCGATAGAGCCCACATCCACACCACGGGTTGGTTGCGCGGCAACAAGCACCGGTAGCTCTTCACTTAGCTCGCGCGCAACTACGACCTTCTGCTTATTTCCACCAGATAGAGAACCTGCGGTATTGAAGGCAGAAGGAGTGCGGATATCAAACTTTTCCACGGTTGCGATTGCATTCTTAGCAATCTCATTTAAGTCACGGATCCAGCCCTTAGCAAAAGGTGCTTGATCAAATTGATTAAGCACCAAGTTATCGGCGATGGTGTAATTGGAAACCAAGCCATGCTTTTCGCGATCTTCAGGGATGTGCGAAATTCCAGCTTCATGCACCGCATGTGGGTGCATATCTTTAGTAGCAACTCCGTTAATCAAAACAGAACCTGCTTCGCGATGGCGCATGCCACAGATAGCTTCTACTAATTCGCGCTGGCCATTGCCTTCAACGCCGGCAACTCCCAAGATCTCGCCTTTATGCAGTTGTAGATCAACGCCCTTAACCGACAAGATCTTGCGATCATCGCGGACTTCCAACGCTTTAACTTCTAGAACCACGCCACCGCGTTTTGCTTCAGTGCGATTTACCTGCAATACAACAGAGCGCCCCACCATCATCTGAGCAAGGCCTGCTTCATCGGTCTCTTTAGGTGAAGTTGTGCCAACTAATTTGCCGCCACGTAAGACAACGACGCGATCGGCAACTGCCATGACCTCGTGCAATTTATGGGTAATTAGAACGATACCAACACCTGAGTTGGCTAAATTGCGGATAACAACAAGTAGCTCATCAATTTCTTGCGGAGTCAGAACTGCAGTTGGTTCATCGAGGATCAATAACTTAACAT
Organism: Actinomycetota bacterium; assembly: GCA_947465365.1. Classification (GTDB taxonomy): domain Bacteria; phylum Actinomycetota; class Actinomycetes; order Nanopelagicales; family Nanopelagicaceae; genus Planktophila. Next base: position 8,852 of record CANIAV010000004.1, read on the forward strand.
CCTTGCGCAGCGCCTTGAGAATTTCTACCCGCTGTTGCATGCCAACTGGTAAGTCTTCAATTACCGCATCGGGATCTACTTCCAGGCCATAGCGCTTAGATAGCGCGATAATTTCATCGTATGCGGCTTTCTTATTAATAAAAATGCCACGCTTTGGCTCATCACCAAGTATCAAATTCTCAGCAACAGTCATAACCGGAACTAGCTGGAAGTGCTGGTGCACCATTCCAACACCACGCGAGATAACACCTGCCGTATCGCCAAAGACAATGGGGCTTCCACCAATTTTAATCTCACCTGAATCAGGTTTGATAAGTCCAAAGACTGCCTTTAGCAACGTTGACTTGCCTGCGCCGTTTTCACCGAGCAACGCAACGACTTCACCTGCATTTACAGTTAGCGAAACATTGTCATTAGCAAGAACGCCTGGGTAACGCTTAGTGACACCACTTACTTCAAGAAGAGCGCTCATTATGCTTGTCCCTTCTCATAAGGTTGTCCTTCTGCAGCAGGTGGACGCACCTTTCCGGCGGAAATTGTTAAGACCACGATTGTCATGACATAAGGCAAGATCGCTGTAAATTGCGTTGGGATATTTACAACTTGATCAATCATTAACTGGTTGGCATAGGCCTGGGCTAAACCGAAGAAGAGCGCCGCAGCTAGTGCGCCAAGTGGATTCCAGCGACCGAAGATCATCAAGGCAAGTGCGGTAAAGCCTTTGCCTGCGGTGAAGCCGCGTTCAAAGGAACCAACTAGTTCAAGGCTTAAGTAAGCACCGGCTAGTGCGCCGATACCACCGGCGATCGTGACATTTATATAACGCAGTCGCGCAACTGAAACACCTGCTGTGTCAGCACTTGATGGATGCTCACCAACTGCGCGAGAGCGAAGGCCCCACGAGGTGTGATAAATGGCGACATATAAAGCCAAGATGATGGCAATTCCTATGAAGGTGAGTGCGCCATGAATAAAGAGCACTGGACCAAAGAATGGAATCTTTGACAGCACAGGAACTTCAATTGCTTGGAAAACAGAAGGAATTGTCTTTCCTTGTACGTATAAGAATGAGGTAAGTCCGGTAGCGAGAATATTGAGAATAGTTCCGGCGATGATCTGATCCATTCGCCACGAAACAGCCATTACCGCCAAGATCAAGCCCATCATCGAACCGGTAAAGATTGCGCAGATCAGCCCAATAATTATATTTTGGGTAAGGGATGAGACGAAGAAGGCAACAAAGGCTGATAGCAACATGGTGCCTTCAATGCCGATATTTACGATACCGGTGCGTTCGCACATGATTCCAACCATGGCAGCAAGCGCCAGTGGTAGTGCAAAGGCTGCACCTGTTGCATAAACAGAGGTAGTTATATCGCCATCTTTTGAATAGAAGAAGGCGGTAGCCAGAATTGCAAATAGGAAGTAACTATTGCGTTTGCTAAGTAGCTTCATAGTTAGTTACCCCATCCACTAGTCATGGATTTGTTGGAACTATTTTTGAAGAAGCGGGTAATTAGGGGAGCGGTCACCAATAACAAGATAAGTGCCATGAGAAGATCAACGAGTTCAGGTGCAACACCCGAATCAAATTGCATATTGGCAGCCCCGGCGCGCATGCCACCGATCAGAATCGCGCCAGGAATGATTCCCAGCGGATGTACGCGACCAAGCAGTGCAATGGTGATTCCATCAAAGCCCAGACCTAAGTTAAAGGCTGGTGCATAACGATAGGTAATACCAAGAGTTTCAACTGCGCCACCTAAACCTGCGATGGCACCTGAAATCAACATGGCAGAGATAACGGTGCGCTTGACTGAGATACCGGCATACCAAGCGGCGTGGCGATTACGGCCAACAGTTTCAATACGGAAACCACTTGTTGTTCGACCTAAGATCCACCAAATTACGGCAGCCAGGGCTACGGCGATGAAGAAACCTAAAGGAAGGTGGGCATAAACAGGCATCTTTGCACTGGCTTGAATTTCAGAGGTGCGAGTCAAGAATTGATCGGGTTCGCGCAGTGGGTGAGATGCTAAGTAATCTGCAATTCCCATAACAATGCTATTGAGCATGATGGTGGTGATAACTTCGTGCACACCGCGATAGGCCTTTAAGAAGCCAGAAATACCAGCAACGATTGAACCAAAGAATGCGCCAATGATTAGAGCAATTGGAATATGTATATATCCAGGCAGCCCGTGAAATGAAACGCCGGCCCAGGCGGCAGCAAGTGCACCAGAAAGTAACTGTCCTTGGGCGCCGATATTAAATAAACCAGCGCGCAGACCAACTGCAACGGCAAGACCGCTTAATACAAGCGGAGTTGATTTACCGAGGGTTGCACCAATACCTGCAGCCGAACCGAAAGCAGTTTTAAAGAGCGACTTGTAAGCGGTGATTGGATTAGAACCTTGTAACTTAATAAGAATGGCTGCAAGTGCCATTGCAACTAAAACTGCAATTATTGGAATTAACCAAGATCCAACATCAAAGTTTTTAGCCGGTTTTCCAACTTCTTTCGGGGCAACTTTCGTTTGGCTCATAATCACATATCTTATTGCTTTTTAGGAATAAAGAAAGAGGAAGAAAAGAAAGAGCGGGTGCGCTTTCGCACACCCGCTCTTTTAACTAGTTAAGAGTTTTAATTAACCCTTGAAGCCAGTTGAGATTGAACCAGCAAGAATGCCAGTTGTGACCTTCTTCAAACGAACCTTAACAACTGCAGGAACCTTTGAATCTAGATCGTGGAATGGTGAGAGTCCAACTTGACCTGTGAAGTTTCCACCCTTGATTGTTCCAGCCTTAGCTTGAGCAATAAGAGTTGATACTCCAAGAGAAAGCTTCTTCTCAGCTGAAGTTACGATACAAGCCTTTGCTTCAGGAACTGTGTAGTACTGATCAGTGTCAACACCGATACAGAACGCTCCAGCCTTCTGAGCAACCTTGCCTAGTGCACCGTTACCAGTTGATCCACCTGCACCGAAGATAATGTCATATCCCTGTGTAAGTAGCTGGTTAGCAGTTGTTGCACCCCATGCTGGATCTGCGAACGCGTTATCGCCAGCTGCGTGGTAAACAACAGTTGACTTGATCTTCTTGCTGCGCTCTGCAGCTCCGTAAGCAATACCGTTTTCGTATCCTTCACCGAACTTGCGAACAGGAAGAACTTCCTTCATGCCGAATACTGCGCCGACCTTGTTGGTCTTTGTTAGGTATGCAGCGAGGTAACCGGCTAGGAAGCCAGCCTTATCTTCGTCGAAGATCAAACCTGTGTTATTTGTTGCTGTTGAAGAGTTGAACTGGTCAACACCAATGAACTTGATCTTTGGGTACTTAACAGCAGCAGCTGCTGTTGCATCGCCCATCAAGAAGCCGACAGTGACGATTACGTTGTAACCCTTGTCAGCGAAAAGTGCCATGTTCTTTGCATAGTCTTTTGAATCTGTTGTTTCGATGTACTTAGCGAAACCGCCGGCCTTTGCAGCACCAGCTTTAGCGCCTTCCCATGCAGATTGGTTAAATGATTTGTCATCAACTTTTCCGAGGTCAGTTACGAGACCAACACAGAATGCACCGGCTGTACCGCAATCAGCTTCTGTTGTTGCAGCTTGTGCTGGAACAATGAAACCAACTGTTGCAAGAGCGAGTGCAGCTGTTACAGCTGAAATTCTCTTAATCAAGTGGAGCTCCTTATTTAGACGCGGCCAATTAGGGCAATCGGCCTACAAAACGTTTGTGAGCGAAGACTATCTGAGCGCTGGCAATCTGCTATTCACGCGCCGTTAGCAATAAATTAATTTCTATTACGATTTGATTAACTTCAACCATCAACTAGAGGTTGAGGTCATAAGATTGAGCCTATGAGAGGCCGTAAATTCCTAGCAACCGCGATATCTCTATTTCTTATCTTGGGAGCCTCTTCAGCTCAAGCCTTGAGTAAAGGCACCTTTTATCTCGAGCTAAAAAACGGTTGCTATGCCGCTAATAAATATCCAACCAAATCCAGCAAGTGGAGCGATACAAATTACAAGACGCTCTATTCAACTAATTGTGCCGCAGCCCATCACTACGAAGTTTTCTATAGCGGTCTAATTAAAGCTAAAGATTTAAATTCTGATGCAGCTAAGAAAGAGGCAGGGCTGGCATGTGATAACGCCGCGATTGCCACGCTAACTGGACAGAAGGATCTGCCATCTTCCCTTACCTACGGTTACTTCTTTCCCGATCCAGGGGCTGAGGAGAAGAAGTATGGCAAGAAGATATTTTGTTTCTTCCGCGTTGCAGATCCCAAAGATGACAAGTACACGCTTTCGATCAAGAGATCTTTCCGCGAAGTAACCTACGTTTAATTACGTTCGCTAGCGCCTTTACCTAGATACTTCTTCTGCGCTTTACGTGCCTGCGTGTAACTAGCATATGCCTTTTGGGTTGACTCTAAAGTTGAAATTTCTGGGATTGGAACTTCCCACCATGCCTCGCCTCCTGGGGCATAAAGCAATGGATCGCTATTGATATGAATAAGCGTCGCAGTTGGATGCGCCTTAGCAACTTTCATTGCCGTAGATAAATCAGCGATTGCATTTGTAGTCTCTGCAATGCGAATAACGTTCATTCCAAGGCTTTCGGCATTGGTTGCTAAATCAACTGGCAATACATCGCCTGCTTCGTGGTTATTGGATTTTGAATCACGGAAGCGATATTTAGTTCCGTATCTTTGTGATCCGATATCTTCAGAGAGATGACCGATGGATGCAAAGCCATGGTTCTGCACCAGAACAACTATGAATTTCAGACCTTCGGCAACTGCCGTAACGAGTTCGGTATGCATCATTAGATATGAACCATCACCCATCATCACAACAGGTGTGCGCGATGAATCAGCGCGGGCCACGCCCAGGCCAGCTGCGATTTCATAACCCATGCAAGAGAAGGCGTATTCCATGTGATAACCAAGCGGATCGCGTACGCGCCATAGCTTGTGTAGATCACCTGGAAGTGAACCTGCTGCGCCAACTAAAACATCGCGCGGATCAGTAGCGGCTAGAACTGCACCGATGATTTCACTCTGGCTGGGCTTAGCCAACTTTTGATCAACAAAGGCAGCATCAACGATGGCATCCCATTGCTTATTCTCATCTGCAATCTGCTTTGCGTAATCAGCAGATACTTTAAATTTAGAGAGCTCAGTCGTTAGCTCTTCCAAAGCAGTTCGGGCATCTGCGACTACTGGAATTGCGCTGCCATGTTTAAAGGCATCGAATGCGGTGACATTTATATTGATAAATTTCACATCAGGGTTTTGGAAGATACTGCGTGAGGCAGTTGTGAAATCACTGTAGCGAGTTCCGATACCGATAACTAAATCAGCTTCCTTAGCCAGGCGATTAGAAGCAGTCGTACCGGTTGCGCCAACTGAGCCACACATTTGTGGGTGATCCCAGGCAAGAGAACCCATTCCGGCTTGGGAAACGCCAACTGGAATTCCAGTTGCTTCCACAAATTTCGCTAACGCATCGTGTGCATCAGAGTAAATAACTCCGCCACCTGCAACGATAAAAGGCTTCTTTGATTTCGCGATAGCGCGTGCTGCAACTGCAGAGATGCCAATATCTGGACGAGGCCGGCGGATATGCCATTCGCGATCAGCTAAGAATTCTTCCGGAACTTCAATTGTTTCAGCCTGCACATCTTCTGGAAGGCAGATTGTTACTGCGCCCGTTTCAGCCGGATCAGTTAATACTCGCATTGCGCCAAGTAGTGAACTAAAGAGTTGTTCTGGGCGATTGATGCGGTCAAAGAATTTAGACAGTGGCTTAAAGGCATCATTTACTGAGATAGATAAGTCATACGGTTGTTCTAGTTGTTGAAGTACAGGATCTGAGACACGGTTTGCAAAGGTATCTGCCGGAAATAACAGAACTGGTAAGCGATTTGTAGTTGCAACTGCTGCGCCAGTTAACATATTTGTTGCGCCAGGACCCACAGATGATGCGCAAGCAAATGTGGAACGACGACGCTTCATACGTGCGAAGGCAGACGATTCGTGAACCATTGCTTGCTCATTGCGTGCTTGGTGATATGGCATTAGCCCTGGATCAGTAGTTGAAAGTTGCTTTAACGCTTGGCCAATTCCGGCAACATTTCCGTGGCCAAAGATTCCAAAGACTCCTTGGATTGTGCGTTCGCGATGATCGCCATCGACGGTGTATTGATGTGAAAGGAATTCAATGATCGCCTGTCCCACGCTCATCTTGCGAGTGGCCATAATTACTTTCGCCTTTCTAAGCTAACGAAGTCGATTTAATTCTGTGGGAAACCGAGGTTGATACCACCATGGCTTGGATCTAACCAGCGACTTGTGATCGCCTTGCCACGGGTAAAGAAGTGAACTCCTTCTTCACCGTGCGCCTTGGTATCGCCAAATAGTGATTGCTTCCAACCACCGAATGAATAATAGGCAACTGGTACTGGAATTGGAACGTTGATACCGACCATGCCAACTTGTATTTCGTTCTGGAAGCGACGCGCAGCGCCACCATCGTTGGTGAAGATGGCAGTTCCATTGCCGAAGGCGCCGCTATTAATTAGTGAAACACCTTCGTCATAGCTCTTAACGCGCACAATAGATAGGACAGGTCCAAAGATCTCATCCTTATAAACGCTAGATGTAGTTGGCACGTTATCGATCAAGGTTGGCCCAAGCCAGAATCCGGCAGCCTCGCCATCTGCTTTAACGCCGCGGCCATCTACGACAACCTTTGCGCCATCTTTAATGGCAACATCAATGTAACCGGCGACTTTATCGCGGTGTTCTTTGGTAACAAGTGGACCCATATCGCAGCCGCGGCGACCATCACCGGTGCGCAACTTATCCATGCGAGAGACAATCTTTTCAATCAGCGCATCGGCAACTGGTTCAACGGCAACAACAACTGAGATCGCCATGCAGCGTTCTCCTGCAGAACCAAAGCCGGCATTAATTGCAGAATCTGCAACTAGTTCAAGGTCAGCATCTGGCAGAACCAACATATGGTTCTTGGCGCCACCGAGTGATTGCACGCGCTTGCCTGCTTTTGCACATTCTTCGTAGATATAACGCGCGATAGGAGTAGAACCAACGAATGAAATCGCTTCCACATCAGGGGAGTGCAACAGACCGTCTACTGATTCTTTATCGCCATTTAAAACGTTAAATACGCCATCTGGCAAGCCCGCTTCTTTCCAAAGCTTGCCGATCCAGATTGCAGCAGATGGATCTTTCTCTGATGGCTTTAGGACCACGGTATTACCGGCGGCGATTGCAATTGGGAAGAACCACATCGGCACCATGGCTGGGAAATTAAAGGGGGAGATGATTCCAACAACGCCAAGTGCTTGGCGAGTTGAGTAAACATCAACACCGGTTGAAACATTTTCTGAGTAGTAACCCTTAATGAGTTGCGGCATACCAACTGCAAATTCGACTACTTCTTGACCACGTGTAATTTCACCAAGGGCATCAGATAAAACCTTGCCGTGTTCGCTGGTGATGATCTCTGCTAGCTCGCCTTTTTTAGCATTTAACAGTTCGCGAAATTTAAAGATAATTTGTTGACGCCCAGCAAGTGAAGTCTTTGACCAACCTGGAAACGCTTTCTTCGCTGCCGCAATCGCAGCATTTATCTCAGCACCGTTTGCAAGTGCCACACGCTTTGTTTCAACTCCAAATGCGGGGTCATAAACAGGTGCGGTGCGACCTGATGTGCTTACAAACTCTTTATTATCGATCCAGTGGTTTACGGTGGTAGTCATAGGCTCATCCTATGACGGCAACCCCGTTCTTATAAACGCCTAAAATCTTGATCCCCGCCACATCATGAGGTGCTACCTCTATTGGGCTACTAGCCAGAACCATTAGATCAGCCTGCGCGCC
>CANIAV010000005.1 GCA_947465365.1 Actinomycetota bacterium
CTCAACATATGAGTGCAGTTTTCGGCATCAATATCTTGGTCACCTCCGAAAATGGAAGGTTCTTTGCCCGTAGCTGATGAAATTTCGTGACCAGATTCATCCTTCTTGGCGCAAGGTGTTGGCAAATGAGTTAGAGCTATTGGATGAGATCGAGTCGAAGATTTCTACTGAGAGCTATCTTCCTCAACACGACTTGGTGATGCGGGCGTTCTCATCTGAATTCGGTAGCGCAAAGGTACTGATCCTTGGGCAAGATCCCTATCCAAATTCGAGCGATCCAGTTGGTTTAGCATTTTCGATTCCAGCAGATCAGAGAAGAATTCCGCCTACCCTAAAAAATATTTTTAAAGAGTTGAACACCGATCTTGGTGTGCCCATACCTGACCATGGTGATTTAACGCCTTGGGCGCAACAAGGGGTAGTACTTCTCAATAGAACTTTGACTTGTCGCACAGGGCAGAGTAATTCGCATTCCAAAATTGGTTGGAGCAGGATTACCGAAGCTTGCGTTAGCGCACTTGCCGGATCGGGTTGCGTGGCAATTTTGTGGGGAGCAGGTGCCCAAGAGTTAAGTAAGCATTTTCGTGAGCATAAGTTAATTATGTCGGTGCATCCGAGTCCGCTCTCGGCTTATCGGGGATTCTTTGGATCCAAACCTTTCAGTCGAGCCAATGAAGCTCTGCTTGCTTCAGGTATCGCACCTATCGATTGGTCGCTATAAGAAAACGGCGCCCCACGAAATTAATCACAGGGCGCCGTCTTTAAGCGTCTTATATCTAACTATCCAACCCACGCATTAATTGGTGAGGATAAGAAGTAGATCATAAAGAGGCCAGAGACAAGCAGAAGTAGCGGATGTACTTCTTTGCCGCGACCTTGGATGTATCTGATGACTACGTGAGTTACGAAGCCGGCGCCGATACCAACAGAGATGTTGTAGGTAAATGGCATCAAGATGATTGTTAAGAAAGCTGGAATTGCGATTCCATAATCTTCCCAATCAATTGCCTTGATCTGAGTCATCATTAAGAAGCCGACAATTACCAGTGCTGGTGTTGCTGCCTCGTAAGGGATGATTGCCACTAGTGGTGCCAAGAAAGTTGTCAGCAAGAAACAGATACCGGTTACAACTGAGGCTAAACCAGTACGTGCGCCTTCGCCAACACCTGAAGCAGATTCAATATAGCTAGTGTTTGAGGAGATGCTTCCTGCACCACCCGCAACTGCAGCGATTGAGTCGACCAAGAGGATGCGATCGTTATTTGGAATGTTGCCATCTTTATCAACAAGCCCTGCTTCATGTCCGATTGCAGTAACTGTTCCGACTGTATCGAAGAAGTCAGAGAGCAATAGGGTAAAGACGATAAGTACTACGGTGATTACCGGTACTCGATCTAAAGATCCGAAGAGGTTAAATTTACCGAATAGACCAAAATCTGGAGTAGCGACGATGTTATCTGGCATAGCCGGAACATTTAGCCCCCAACCCTTTGGGTTAACCTTGCCAGTTGCGCCATCGAAGTTTGGACCGATTTTAAGAGAAGTCTCAACGATTACCGCGGCGATTGTCGCAACGATGATGCCGATAAGAATTGCTCCCTTTACCTTCTTTACCATCAGACCGATAGTCAAGAAAAGACCAAGTGCGAAGATGATGATCGGCCAACCGACAAGTGTTCCACCGTCGCCTAACGTCACAGGAACTGGACCAGATGGTGTCTTACGGACGAATCCGGCATCCACCAAACCGATTAGTGCGATAAATAGTCCGATACCTACAGAAATCGCAATCTTTAATTGGGCAGGGACTGCCTTGAAGACTGCAGTTCTAAATCCGGTAAGAACCAACACTGTGATGATCAAGCCTTCTAACACGACAAGACCCATGGCATCTGCCCAAGTCATTCTCGATGCAATACCAACTGCAACGAAAGTGTTAAGTCCTAGACCAGTTGCGAGAGCTAGCGGATAATTTCCGACTACCCCCATCAGAATGGTTAATAGGCCAGCCATAAGAGCTGTCATTGCAGCAACGAGTGCGAGATTAGGTGCATCGCCACCGCCGATAAATTTTCCATCTGCATCTTTGGCAAGACCGATGATTAGTGGATTAAGCGCCACGATATAAGCCATAGTGAAGAATGTGACGATTCCGCCGCGAACTTCTCTAGCTACTGTGGAGCCACGTTGCGATATTTTGAAATAGCTATCGAGCATGACATACCTTCCTAATTTTGTTAACGGGGGTGGTTGCGACCCCGTGTGAAATGACGGCTCACAGACCGAGGGATAAGATGATTTAAGCGGATTTATTGCTTACTTTGAGGTAAGGCGCGCTACTACTCCGAAGGAAATTGCGACAGATTGACCAATAAGGAGCGCAAATAGCGCAGTTCCTAGCCCAATCTTGCCGCCCAGCAGCCCGCCGATGATTAGGACAGTTACCTCGATCGCCATGCGAACTCGTCCGACGCGAACGCCGGTTCGATTGTGAATGCCAGTCATTGCGCCATCGCGCGGACCAGGTCCGAGACCACAAGTTATATATAGGGCCGAACCGACACCAACTAAGGCAATACCTAAGAGTGCGGAAATCAATCCACCGATAAAGGTGTGTTGCAAGGGAAAGCGATCAACGCCGAATTGAATAGCGGCAGAGATGATTACGATATTTGTCAGAGTTCCAAAGCCAGGACGTTCGCGCAGTGGAATCCAAATGAGAAGAACAAAACATCCGGTGAAAAAGGTAGCCCAGCCCAGGGTTAGGCCAGATTTAAGACTCAGCCCTTGTGCAAATACTGTCCAAGGCGCATTACCTAGGTTGGATTGAACTACTAGGGCATCGCCGAATCCGAAGATAGCCAGACCGAAAAAAAGGATCAGTACACGAGAAAGAGATAAATCCCAACGATGCTTGGCCCGCCAAGGTGTAATCGGGACCGTCTTATGTGGACGTAGGTGAGCAAGCAGCGAGTTAAATCTTGATCCTTTTTCCATTTGGGGAGTTTATAGTAAGAGAGACAATTTATATCCTCTATTGTTACCGCTATGTTCGTAGGCTTTGGCACAACTGTAAATATCGCAACTATTATCGTCGGCTCTTCCCTTGGCGTATTAGTTGGTGCTCGTATGTCGTTGCGAACCAGAACGCTAATTACTGAAGCACTCGGCCTAATCACCCTCTTAGGAGCAGTAAGTGCGCTAGCGCCTATGTGGGGTGAGAGATTTATTTCTTCACTTCCTAAGGGATGGCCAATGCTTGCCATTCTTGGATCGTTACTTATCGGTGGATTAATTGGTTCAGCGCTAAATCTTGAGAGCAAGTTAGATTCTCTGGGGGAGAGCTTACGTAAGAAGTTTCGTGCTCATGAAGAGAGCACATTTGTCGAAGGCTTTGTTTCAGCATCACTTCTCTTTGCAATCGGACCGCTAGCCATCTTAGGTTCAATTAGCGATGGCATGTCGACCGGTATCGATCAACTGCTTTTGAAATCGAGCCTCGACTTCTTTGCCGCTATGGCCTTTGCCGCAAGCCTGGGTTGGGGCGTTGCTGCATCTGCAATTCCAGTTGGTATTTACCAAGGGGTATGGACCTTAATTGGTTTAGGCCTTGGAAATATTCTCAGTGGCTACCAAGTAGATGCGATGACAATTACCGGTGGTTTGATGTTGGTGTGCATCGGGTTAAGACTTTTGAAGATAAAAGATATCGCCGTCGGCAATTTACTGCCGGCGCTCTTTATCGCTCCAGTCTTAGTCCTGGCTTTGAACTCTTTCCTTTAAGAATTAGAAAGTAGTAGCGTCGATTACGAAGCGGTATTTAACATCGCTAGCAACAGTTCGCTCGTAGGCTGCGTTGATGTAATCGGCCTTGATAACTTCGACATCACTGACGATATTGTGCTTGCCGCAGAAATCGAGCATTTCCTGCATCTCTGGGATGCCACCGATCATCGACCCGGATAAGGAACGTCGCGCCGGCAAGAGCGAGCCAACTTCGACCGCATAAGGCTTTCCGGGCAGGCCAATTACGACAAGGGTTCCATCGACGTTTAGCATCTCTAGGTACTTATTGATATCCAACTCTGCACTAACAGTGTTGAGGATCAAATCAAAGTGCTTGATGTACTTCTTATTGAAATCTGCTTCTTTTGTAGAAACAAAGTGATGAGCTCCCATAGCTTTCGCATCCGCCTCTTTTGATGGCGAATGAGAAAAGACAGTTACATCGGCACCCATGGCAACTGCAAACTTAACTCCCATATGACCTAGTCCGCCTAGACCCATAACGGCAACCTTTTTACCTGGCGCCGCTTTCCAATGTTTAATTGGTGAATACAAGGTAATTCCAGCACATAGCAAAGGTGCGACTCCATCAAGAGGAAGATTTTCGGGAATAGAGACTGCGTAATCTTCATTTATCACCATGATGTTTGAGTAGCCACCCATTGCAGGAGTTTTACCATCACGCTCTAATTGATTGTAGGTGCCAGTCATTCCTTCAATGCAATACTGTTGCAAACCCTTTAAACAAGATGGACATTTGCGACAAGAATCAACAAATACGCCAACGCCGATGCGATCGCCCACTTTAAATTTACTTACGGAAGAACCAACTTGCGAAACTATTCCTGCTATTTCGTGGCCGGGAACCATAGGAAAGAGCGCTGAGCCCCATTCTTCGCGGACTTGGTGGATATCAGAGTGGCAAATGCCTGAGTATTTGATATCGAGTGCGACATCGTGAGCGCCAAGATCGCGACGTTCAAACTCCCAGGGAGTCATCTGTGCATTTGCCTGCATTGCTGCGTATCCACGTACCTTCATTTTCGATCTCCTTTGGCGCTATTGTCTTTTGAACTATCTTCTTCTGGGGTAAAGGGTAAGGGCATCGGTGAGGTGTGTCCTGCGCGAGATGCGCGCGCAGTTACTTGACGCATATGGTGGCGGCGACAGAGAACTTCATAAGCTATCTCAGCACCCGGTGCCACATCTCCAACTACAACTTGTTCGCCTTCAGTGACCATGACGCCACCTGAGGTTCGCGCATTATGAGTGGCGCGAGATCCGCACCAACAAAGGGCCTCGACTTGCAGAGTATTTACTCGGTCTGCCAGTTCTACTAAGCGCGCAGAACCTGGAAATAACTTAGTTCGGAAATCCGCGAGAATGCCAAAGGCAAAAACATCGATACCAAGCCCATCAACAATTTTGGCTAAACCTTCGATCTGTTCTGGTTGATAAAACTGTGCTTCATCACAAATTATGTAATCAATACGATCGCCTAGCGATAAGCGCTCAACAACTAAGCGGTGGATATCTAAATCTGTATCAACTTCGATCGCCGCACTCTGTAGCCCCAGGCGCGAAGAAATTACCCCGCTACCTGCACGGTCTTTGCTGGTGAAGATCAGTCCACTACGGCCGCGACTTTTATGGTTATGGGCAGTCTGTAAGGCGAGGGTGGATTTTCCGCTATCCATCGTTCCGCAGTAATAAATTAGCTCAGCCACAGGCGGCATCCTGCCACTTTTTCGCAGATCGCGCAGACATTGCCATTACAAGATTCCGAGATCAGTTAATACGCCTTCAATTTCTAACGCTAACGATCGGCTCATCTCAACGCTGATATGTGAGGCATCGCGGTAGGCGATCACACCATTGACAATCGCCGGACAGGTGGCGTTGCATAACCAAGGTGTCGGATTTACTTTGATGAAATTTCCCGCAATTGCAGGATCTGATTTTTCACTGTCATCGCATTTATCTCCCCCTTTAGAAGCCAGGCAGTTAGGAATATCTCTAGTGGGGTGTGGGGTATCAGAGATGTAGATCAGATTCTTCGATGCGCCAAAGAGATGTCCATAAGCAGTTAATTGGCCATCTGCCCACCACTTCTGACGCGATCCCAAACCATCTGGAACATCGAAGTGTTGGAATCCACTTAATATAACGGCATCTGGTTTTAGTTCATGAATGCGCTTTAAGGTATTGGCCCTCCACTTAAAGCAATCGGCGTTTTTATAGGCACCAATCTGCACCTTTTTAACTTCCGGTGCCGGACAAGCCGACTTGGTAAGACTTACCAACTTAAAGCCTCGTTCATTTGCTAATTTTTCTAAAGCTGGAAACCATTGGGCGGCATGTGAATCGCCATATAGAACAATAGTTTTGGATGAATTTTTATCACCGTATGTACAGTCACCAGATTTAACTTCGCCATTATTTACATGGCAATCATCTAAATACACCTGGGGCTTCTGCATGACTGTTGCAATCGAGATTGACTTTCCGTTTTTGAGAGTTATCGAGCTGTTATCAGTTGAGAGAATTGCAAGAGCTGCCACCGAACAGAGCGCGGTGGCAGTGATAGATGATCTAAAGATTTGTCGGGCGGTGAAAGGCCTGGCTGCTATTGGTTTTTCGAGAAAACGATGGGTTAAGTCAGCCGCTAAAGCGGTGAGGAGAATAAAGAAGATACGTTCCAAAAGCGTCAACGGACGACCAAAACGAGTACTAGGCAGAACTAATAGCGGCCAGTGCCATAGATAGAACGGATATGAAATTTCACCAAGCCACTGCACCAATCGCAATTTTGATAGGTCATTAAGAATAGGTGGCCAGAATGCGATACCGGCGATCATTAATGCCGCGCCGATAGTTGGCGCAAGCGCGTTATAGCCTGGAAAGGCAGTTCGCTCAGAGAAGGCAAAGACCGAGAAGGCTAAAGCGAAAAGTCCGAACCAAACTGAGAGCGTTTTTACAAGAGTGCGTCTTGCATTAAAACTATCTGGAATAAAAAGAAGTAAAGCTCCGATTCCTAACTCCCATGCCCTGGTCGGTAGAGAGTAGAAAGCCCAAATTGGATTGACGACTGTGAGGAAGAGTGAGAGCGCAAAAGATAGAAGAGTTGTAACCGCAATACCCACAGCGACCAACCTCTGACGACCGATGCGCCAGAGCGTGAAAACTAGAATTGGCCAGAAGATATAGAACTGCTCTTCAACGGCTAAGGACCAGTAATGAATTACCGGAGATGGCGTGGCGTTTAGATTCTGATAATCGTTCTGCCACCACGCAAATAGATAGTTAGAGACATATAAAGATGCGGCGAGAATATCTTTGCCTAAAGCACCTCTAACAGTTGGTGGTAGAACTAGCCATGCAGCTAGCGCCGTGAGAGCAAGCACGCCAAGGGAAGCTGGCAAAAGTCGCTTAGCACGGCGCAGATAAAAGGCACGATAATCAAAAGAAGTCTTTAGATTGATCTCTTTGATAATTAGACCAGTGATTAGGTATCCAGATATTACATAGAAAATATCAACGCCTATAAAACCACCGGGGGAGAGCTTGGCGTGGAAGAGGACGACCAGCAGCGCCGCTAGGGCGCGCAAGGCCTGTATTTGATGGATCTTAGGTTTAGAACTCACGCATGGGCCAAAGTGATAATTTCGATATCTGGGTAGAGCTCGTTAATTCGCTTGCGACCTTCCAGAAAATCTATTTCAAAGAGGACCATCACTTTGTTTACAATGGCTCCACATTTACGAGCCAACTCAATTGCGGCGATCAAAGTCCCACCAGTTGCTAAAACATCGTCCACGATTAAGACACGTTCGCCACTTTGAAAAGAATCAGTATGTACTTCTATCTCATCATCACCATATTCCAGACCGTACTTAGCGCCGAAAGTTGTATGAGGTAACTTTCCGCTTTTACGGAAAGGGACAAATCCCTTTTCCGTTCGAGCCGATAGCGCCGCCGCTAAGATAAAACCACGCGCTTCAATTCCGGCTATAACGTCTATCTGGCTTGAGGATTTCTCCATCTCCGAGATGACGGCGGAGAATGCGCTGGCGTCAGAGAGCACAGGAGTAATATCTAAGAAAAGGATTCCAGGTTTGGGAAAATCAGGAATTTCGCGTATTAGTTTTAGCGCGCTGTTGAAGTCCATAACCCGCCAATTCCACCACAAAATGCGTGTCCGAGAGGGGACTTGAACCCCTAAGCCCTTGCGGGCACTAACACCTCAAGCTAGCGCGTCTGCCAATTCCGCCACCCGGACGAGTGCGTCGGCAACGATATCAACGGTGAGGGGTCGTAGGCAAAGCGAGGGGCGCTTCACCTGCGCCGAGTTGGCATATAAAGGTTCTAAGCGAGCATATATCTTCTGGTTTAGTGGAGAATGGGCAGATGAGGAACGAAGCAATCACAGATCGCACATCCGTAGAAGATGATGCAATAAAAATTTGCCAGGAATTGATTCGTATTCCTAGCGTAAATTTTGGTGAAGGACGCGGCGATGAGTCAGCGGTGGCTGCATATATCGTTAAATCTTTAGCCGAAGTTGGGATCGATGCAAAGATTTATGAATCCGCTCCGAATCGTTGCAATGTCATTGCACGCATAAAGGGAAGTGACGCTAATCGTCCCGGCTTAGTTGTCCACGGCCATATCGATGTCGTTCCTGCAAATGCAGATGAATGGTCAGTTGATCCTTTTGGTGGCGTCATAAAGGATGGAATGATTTGGGGACGTGGCGCAGTTGATATGAAAAATGTCGATGCGATGATCCTGGCGATAGTTCGTGATTGGGCAAAGCGCGGGTATAAGCCAACTCGCGACATTGTCTTGGCTTTCTTTGCCGACGAAGAGGCTGGCATGACTTATGGCTCGAGATATATGAGCGCGAAACATCCTGAAGTCTTTGCTGGTTGTACCGAAGCTATATCTGAAGTTGGTGGCTTTTCGGTATCAGTTGCTGATGGCAAGCGTTTATATCTAGTTGAAGCCGCGCAAAAGGGAATTCATTGGATGAAGTTAACGGCGCAAGGTAGAGCCGGACATGGTTCGATGATGAACGATGAGAATGCCCTGACTGTCCTGACTGAGGCAGTTGCCAATATTGGCCGCTTTGAATGGCCGCAGCGTTATACCCAAACAGTTAAAGATCTCTTTCGCGAGGTAGCACGAGTTACTGGAAAAGTTTACGATGAGAAAGACTTGCGACCATTGTTAAAAGAGATTGGTTCAACTGCGCGAATGATCGGTGCAACTCTGCAGAACACCGCTAATCCAACAATGTTAGAGGCCGGTTATAAGGCAAATGTTATTCCAGGGGCTGCAAGTGCCGTTATTGATGGTCGCTTCCTGCCTGGATATGAAGAAGAGTTGAACTCAACTATTCGCTCGATCATCGGTCCGGATATTGAAATTGAAACGCTATCGCATGATATTTCGCTAGAAGTTGATTTCAACTCTCCATTGGTTGAAGCGATGAAAGCGGCGCTCTTGCGCGAAGATCCAGAAGGAATTCCTGTTCCATACATGATGAGTGGAGGCACCGACAATAAGGCGCTTTCAGAGCTAGGGATCGTTGGATACGGATTCTCTCCACTTCGCTTGCCGGCAGATTTAGATTTTATGTCGCTCTTTCACGGCGTTGATGAGAGAGTTCCGGTAGATGGAATTAGATTTGGCGTACGAGTACTAGCGGATTTCTTGGAGCACGCTTAATTTTTTAGAGCGAGACTTCATCCAAGGCGGCTCGAACAACATCTGGTAGAACAATCTCTTCACTTGTTAATATGCCACGCATTTGCGCGCCGGTTCGGGCTCCAACAACTGCGGAGGTTACGCCTGGGAAGTCCCTTACCCACGCCAGCGCAACTTCCAGTGGGGCATATCCCAAACCTTGGGCGGCAACGCTAACCGCTTCAACAATTCGTCGCGGTTTTTCATTTAAATAAGGTTCTATAAAAGGTGCAAAGTGCGGTGTCGCTGCGCGTGAATCAGCTGGAATACCGCTTCGGTATTTACCAGTCAAAGCCCCGCGACCAAGCGGTGACCAAGCGATGAAACCACGTTGTAAATTTACTGCGCAATCTAGGGCGTCGATTTCAACACCGCGAGATAGTAAAGAGAACTCATTTTGTAGCGAGATTATGGGAGCCTTTGCGGAGTTAGCTTCTTGTAAAGAGATAGCACGCGCACTCTGCCAACCATTGAAATTTGAAATTCCAACATATCGCGCCCGACCGGTTGTGTATGCCCAATCGAGAGCCGAGAGTGAATCTTCGAGAGGAACCTTCTCATCCCAAATTTGAACTTGCCACAAATCAACGTGGTCGGTTCCCAAGCGCGCCAATGATTGATCAAGTGATGACATAAGAGATGTGCGTGAAGTGTCGGTCTTTAAGTCGCCGGCTTCGTAAGTGATTCCCGCCTTAGTAGATATGACGACATCTTCCCGGCGAAAGAGCGTTCCAATTAGCCCGCCGATAACCCGTTCTGAATCACCTGCGCCGTAATGGCTTGCTGAATCCAGGAAATTTCCACCAGCTTCAATATAGGCACGGGCTTGATCTGCCGCCTCGTGGGTATCGGTATCGCGTCCCCAGGTCATGGTTCCTAGTCCAAGGCGAGATATTTCTAGCCCTGAATTGCCAACCATTCGCATTTCCATGGCGCGACCCTAGCAAGACGGGGCGATAAATTACGGATAACCTTCCAACATGACACGGATACTTCTAATTCGTCACGCCCATTCAGTTGCAAACGATCGCGGCATACTTGCCGGGCGGTCCGCAGGTGTGATCTTGACCGAACACGGATCTAAGCAAGCAACCGATCTAGCGGATCGTTTAAAAGGTGTTGCAATTGCAAAGATACATATCAGTCCACTAGAACGTTGCCACCTGACTATTAATCCATTGCTCAAGAAGATCCCGGTTAAGAACCGTCCAAAAATTTTAATCACTGAAGATTTATCCGAAGTTGACTACGGTAAATGGACCGGCAAAAAATTGGTATCGCTCTATCGCGATAAGTTGTGGAAAATTGTGCAGGAGCGTCCGAGTGCGATGTACTTTCCCGAGGGTGAGGGTTTGGCCAATGTACAAGTACGCGCCATGCGCGCAGTTCACACGGCTGCTAATGAGTCAGGGCTGCAAATCATTGTCAGTCATGGAGATGTCATTAAGAGCATCGTGGCAGCTGTACTGGGTACTCACATGGATAACTTTCAAAAGATCGTTATCGATCCCGCGTCGATTACCGTATTGGATTTTGACGGCAGTAATTTTAGAATTCTGACACTTAATAACACCTCCACACCGATAGCTGAATTAGCAAAAATCGATGGCAAAAAGCGACCTGCTCGGGCGCTGCTAGGTGGCGGCGCAGGGAGAAAAGGCAAGTAATGCCATCACAAGTCTTTCTCTTTGATCCCGTCGAGCGATTTGTTGTGGGAACAGTAGGAGTACCGGGGGAGCGCACCTTTTTCATCCAGGCGCGCACGGGTTCACGATTGATTTCAGTTGCTCTAGAAAAATCGCAGGTTGCAGCTATCGCCGATCGAGTTCTACAGATTTTGCGCGAAATTCGTCATAGCGAACCTTTGCTGACCTTTGAACGCGTGGCACCAGACGATAACCCGCTGGAAACACCTATAGACGAGGAATTTCGGGTCGGCGTGATCGGTCTGGCTTATGTCTCTGACCGGCGCCTTATCGAGATTGATCTACAGGCGATAGCTGAATCAGAGACTGAAGGTGACGAGCTTTTGGAGATCGATACCTCATCTGATCAGAACATTCTGCGTGTCTTAATTCCATTGGGTTATGCCGAAAGTTTTGCCAAGCGCGCAAACTCAGTAATTGCAGCAGGTCGCGCGCCTTGTCCATTCTGCGGTGGCCCCATCGATATTAAAGGCCATCTCTGTCCGAGATCTAATGGTTATCGCAGATGACCAAAGCAGTACGCGACTTATCTTTAATTGAACAAGATTTGGTTGATCTCAATAATGGGGTGCTGACCGTAACTGGACGGTTAGTTGATGCATCCAATGCCACCTTGTATGCGATGTGTAGCGTGAAAGATGAAGGAGGTGATCGCGAATTCGCTTGCATCTATAAACCAATTGCAGGTGAGCGACCTCTGTGGGATTTTCCAGATGGCTCATTAGCCAACCGTGAGTATTTATCTTTTTTGATTAGCCATTGGCTAGAGCTGCATTTAGTGCCGCCGACAATACTTCGAGATGGACCATATGGAACCGGGATGGTACAAAAATGGATCGATATTGATCAATCCGTGGATCTAATGGAGTTCTATCTAACCGATCATCCAAAGCTACGAGAGTTAGCTCTCTTTGATTTAATTACCAATAACACTGATCGTAAAATTGGCCATTTGATCCCCACGCAAGATGGACACTTATATGGATGCGACCACGGCGTCACCTTCCATGAAGATGACAAGCTGCGCACCGTTCTATGGCAATGGGCTGGCACTGCCTATACAGATGATGAAAAATCACTCTTATTGAAAGCGCGTGATCTTTTTACAGGATCAAAGCTGGAGATAATTAAGGGACTGATCACCGATGAAGAAATTGCCGCTA
Organism: Actinomycetota bacterium; assembly: GCA_947465365.1. GTDB lineage: Bacteria > Actinomycetota > Actinomycetes > Nanopelagicales > Nanopelagicaceae > Planktophila. Next base: position 12,404 of record CANIAV010000005.1, read on the forward strand.
CGGTTGCTCGAATCGATCGTGCCCTAATCGAGGGATCATTTACCTTACCTAGTCCTGACTGGCCAGCAGTTCCTTGGCCTCCGTTCTAAGATGCACTTATGAATTCGTGGGCACAAGTCGCAATTCCGCCGATCGCTAAGAAATTCGCTTTTCCTAATCTGCAGATCTTCGATACTGCGACGCAAAATGTTAAAGAGCTTGAGAAGAAAGCGCTCTATCGCATGTATGTCTGCGGGATTACCCCCTATGACGCAACGCATCTGGGCCATGCCAATACCTATCTCGCCTTTGATCTATTAAATCGCTACTTACGCGCCACCGGAAGCGAGGTCAATTTCGTTCAAAACATTACAGATATAGATGATCCTCTACTCGAACGTGCAAACCGCGATGGTGTTGATTGGCAAGAATTGGCGCAATCCCAAATCGATTTATTCCGATCCGATATGGTGGCGCTCCACATTCTGCCGCCCCGAAATTACATTGGCGCAGTCGAAGCAATACCCCTGGTTCTTGATTCAATCAAAGATCTGCAACGCGCTGGAACTGTTTACAAAGTAGATAGCGATTACTACTTCAAAGTTCGCAGCGATAAAGCCTTTGGATCTCGTTCCCATCTATCTAACGATGAAATGTTGGAGATTTTCAGCCAACGCGGTGGTGATCCAACTCGTGTAGGCAAAGAAGATCCATTGGATGCTCTTCTTTGGTTGGCACAACGTCCGAGCGAACCAGGCTGGGAGAGCGATCTCGGAACAGGTCGTCCGGGATGGCACATCGAATGCTGTGCGATCGCGCTTAATTATCTTGACGTTGATCCTGAACAATCTTCGTCGATCGATATCCAAGGCGGCGGTAGTGATTTGATATTCCCGCATCATGAAATGTCTGCTTCCCAAGGCAAATTGATCAACGGCAAAGATTTTGCAGCAAATTATGTGCATGCTGGAATGATTGGTCTAAATGGCGAAAAGATGAGTAAATCAAAGGGAAATCTAGTTTTTGTTTCGAAATTGTTGCAAGACGGGGTAGATCCGATGGCGATTCGTATTGCCTTGATGTCTCATCATTATCGTATCGACCATATGTGGCAGCAATCAGATCTAACTAAGGCAGGGATTTTCCTCAAGGATTTGCATATTTGCCTGGCACGTATGGAAGTTGCACCAACAGATAAAGTAATCAGAGAATTGATCAAGGCGATGGCAGATGATTTAGATAGTGCAAGTGCTTTGAGCGCTTTACAGGATTGGATTGATGAAACAAATAAAGGAGCAACTGGCGGCAGCGCTGGCGAATTAGGTCGCGCAATCGATGCGATTCTGGGAATCGCCCTTTAATTACCGCTCTGGCGACGAAGAAAACGTTCCAACTCGCGCGCTAAATCTTCACCGGAGACATCAGTTAGCTCGATGGCATCCTTGCTCTCTTCCAAAGCTTTTACATATTCGGCGACATCGCTATCTTCGCGGGCAAGCTCGTCGACTTCTGATTCCCATTCAACTGCTTCGGTAGGTAATTCACCTAAAGGTAGCGAGATGGAAAGGAAATCCTCAAGTGCATTTACTAAAGCAAGGGTTGCTTTAGGTGAAGGCGAATTACTTGCATAATGCGGAATCGCTGCCCATAGTGAGATGGCATCAATACCGCGGCGAATACAAGCATCTTGGATTACGCCAAGAATTCCAGTTGGACCTTCATATTTACTCACCTCAACACCCAAACGGCGTGCGATATCGGGATGTGCTCCGTTGCCAGTTACGGTAATTGGTCGTGAATGAGGTGTATCAGCCAACATCGAACCCATAGTGATAATCATTCCAACTTCAAGATCATCTGCGAGATCTAAGAGATCGTGAGTAAAAGTCTTCCATTTCATAGATGGTTCAACGCCGCGCACAATAATAAAATCAAAATCAAAGCTCGGAGTTTGTAGCCCAAATACTTGTGTGCCCGGCCAAGTCAGCGAACGAATACCTGATCCATCTAAATCAACCAGTGGGCGATTGACTTGAAAATCATAGAATTCTTCCGGATCGATATCAGCGATTAATTCGGGAACAACGCCTGTTTGATCATCTATTGCATGTGTTTCATCGGTCCATGCTTCAAGGATGTGGGAAGTGGCGCCAGTTGCTGCCTCGGCTGCATCATTCCAACCTGAAAAGGCAATAAGCATCACTGGGTTACGTAACGCCGGAATCTTATGAATCTCCACATCGCGACTTTACGGTAACCTCGCCCAGGTGACGACCCCAAACCGCAGCAGACCAGCCGGCGCGCTTCGCCAGGCCCTGGCTACGCGCACGGTTATCGCAGATGGTGCAATGGGAACGATGCTGCAAGAGGCCGATCCGACTATGGATGATTTTCAAGGCCACGAAGGTTGCAACGAGATTCTCAACGTTTCGCGCCCAGATATCGTCCGTTCGGTGCACGATCAATATCTCGCCGCCGGCGTAGATGCGATTGAGACAAATACCTTTGGTGCTAACTGGGCGAACTTGGCCGAATATGGAATTGAGGATCGGATCTACGAGTTAGCTTATGCAGGCGCAGTAATTGCGCGAGAGGCAGCCGATGCCGTTGCAACACCGGATAATCCACGATTCGTATTAGGTTCACTCGGTCCTGGCACAAAACTTCCTTCACTCGGACATACGACATATAGCTTTTTAAAGCAGGCTTACTACACCGCATCCAAGGGTCTTTTAGATGGAAATTGTGATGCACTTTTAATTGAAACAACGCAAGATTTATTGCAGGCGAAAGCTGCAGTTAACGGTGCGCGCCAAGCGATAGCAGAAGCCGATTTCGACGTTGTGCTAATTGCACAAGTAACTGTTGAAACAACGGGCACGATGCTTTTGGGATCAGAAATCGGCGCAGCGCTAAACGCTTTGGAGCCACTAGAGATAGATTTGATCGGACTTAATTGCGCAACTGGCCCTGCCGAAATGTCAGAACATTTACGTTACTTATCAAAGTTTGCACATTGTGCAATCTCAGTAATGCCAAATGCTGGCTTGCCAATCTTGGGCGCCAAAGGTGCAGAATATCCATTAGGTCCAGATGAATTAGCGCAAGCGCTGGAGACCTTCGTTGGTGATTATGGAATCTCCCTAATTGGTGGCTGCTGCGGAACCACACCTGCGCATTTACGTGCAGTAGTTGCCAAGCTCGGGGCGAAAACGATTCCTTTACGTACCAGTTCGATTGATCCAGGTGCCTCATCCCTCTACCAATATGTACCGTTCCGACAAGATAAGACTTACCTGGCAATTGGTGAGCGCACCAACGCAAATGGATCGCGCGCATTTCGCGATGCGCTAGTTGCCGAAGATTGGGAAACCTGCGTTGAAATCGCGCGAGATCAGATCCGCGATGGCGCACATATGTTGGATTTATCAGTTGATTATGTAGGTCGCGATGGCGCTAAAGATATGACGGAACTTGCAACTCGCTTTGCCACTGCTTCAACTCTGCCGATCGTTTTAGATTCGACAGAACCGGCGGTTATAAAGGCAGGACTTGAGGCCCTTGGCGGACGAAGCGTAATTAATTCGGTCAACTATGAAGATGGCGATGGCCCAACTTCACGCTTTGCCAAAATTATGCCGCTTGTGAAAGAGCATGGTGCATCGGTAGTTGCCTTGACAATCGATGAAGAAGGTCAAGCACGCGATTGCGAATGGAAGTTACGCGTTGCCCGTCGTTTGATTAAAGATCTCACGAAAAACTGGCAGATGCAGACCGGTGATATTTTAATTGATTGTTTAACTTTTCCGATTGCAACTGGGCAAGAGGAAACCCGTCGCGATGGCATTGAAACAATTAACGCAATTCGCGCCCTAAAGGCGGAATATCCAGAAGTACAGACGACTCTGGGAGTCTCCAACGTCTCCTTCGGCTTAAATCCGGCGGCTCGAGTCGTACTTAATTCAGTCTTCCTTCATGAATGTGTAAATGCTGGACTCGATTCTGCAATTGTTCATCCCTCGAAGATCACGCCGTTATCTCGTATCGATGAACGTCAGCGCGAAGTTGCCTTAGATCTGATTTATGATCGGCGCAGATACGAGGGCGAGACATGCATATA
>CANIAV010000006.1 GCA_947465365.1 Actinomycetota bacterium
AAGATGAAGTTGTCGGTAAGAAAACCTTGGCGGTTCGCTTAGGCGACAAAGGTGCGCGCCGCCTTTACATCGCGCTCTTGGTATCCGCTCATCTCTTTGCGCTGCTAACTTTTAGACCGGCAGCTGCCTTAACTCTGCTTGCTGCTCCCCTGACTTGGAAGTTAGCCCGCGGGGTTGCCAGCGGAGTATCAGGCGCAGATTTGATCCCGTATCTGGCCAGGACGGGCAAATTTCAATTGGTCTTTGCCCTGCTTTTTGCACTCGGCCTAGTTATCTAACTTTGGCTAGAATAGGAGCATGATCAAGTTGCAAGCCATAATCTTACTTTCCTCACTTGTTCTAACTTTGTATGCATTTATCGATTGTGCAAGACGCGATGAATCTCTACTTAAGAAGTTACCAAAGTGGGGTTGGCTACTACTGATTCTCTTTCTTTCCCCATTTGGTGCAATTGGTTATCTAATAATCGGTCGTGCAGGTGGCCAAAGCGGTCCCCGGCCACCAAAGCGACGCATCTTGCCGCCAGATGATGATCCAGATTTTCTACGTAAACTTTAAATAGCTTTTAAAGGCCGCTATATGTGTGCTTGCCGGTTCCCCACACATTCACATATACGTAATTAAATAAGAATGTAGAACCAGCAAATAGACATAACCATGCTGCTCGCTTGCCGCGCCATCCAATAGTTACACGCGCATGAAGATATGCCGCATATGCAACCCAGGTAATAAATGCCCAAGTCTCTTTTGGATCCCAGCCCCAATATCTGCCCCATGCACTTTCTGCCCAGATTGCTCCAGCGATTACTGCAAAAGTCCAAAGTGGAAATACAAAGGCAACTAGGCGATAAGAAAGTTGATCGAGAGTTTCTAAATCAGGCAAACGCTTCGCCCACGGTTTGCGCCCACCTTTAGATTCCATAGATTCTAAATAGAGGTAAGAAGCTGCAATGACATTGGCAAGTAAGAAAACTCCGCCCGAAATAATTGCGGCCACGACGTGAATTACCAACCAAGTTGATTTAAGTGCAGGAACTAACGGTGCGCTGTTGCGATATAGCAATGTTATTGCAGTTCCGAGAGTAAGCAAAACTGAGATAGACACAAATAAACCTAGCCAACGCAGATCATGTTTACGCAAAGCAACTAAATAAGCACCTGTGAAAGCTAGAGCTCCGCTAATCGAGAACTCGTACATATTGCCCCACGGCACATGTTTTGCAGAAATTCCACGTGCGATTACGCCAGCAAGCAAAAGTAAAAATCCTAAAATCATCATTGCAGTTGCAATGCGCGCGGCTCGTTCGGTTCGGGTGTAATCCAAAGTCTTAGTTAAAACGCTTCCAGTGGTCGCTTCGCTCTGTTCGGGCGCTCGTACCGCCCAGGCAGTTTCAAAGGCATGGGCAAAGAAAGAGATAGCAAAAATTCCCATTGCAGAATAAACAAAGTAGTTAGAGATATAGGCCCATGTTGTTTGCATTTATCTCTCTCTTCTCAAATCTTTAACAAATCTTTCGATTTCTGCGTCCAGCCCAGGTGCACCATTCTTGGCTAGCCCTGCCACTTCTACAACTCCAGATGATGTGATCCTTATCCATATCCGGCGCCTTCTGCCAAAGAGCGAGGCAAGCAAGCCCAAAATCGCAGCGATCGCACCATATAAGGCATATCCCTTGCCAGGATCATCAACTATTTGCAGATTTACCCACGGAACAAAAGTTTCAAAAGTTATCGAACCCTGCGGATATGAGAAAGTCTCTCCTGGTTTTAGCGAGTTAAGTGCAATTCGCTTCATCTTTGACGTATCAATTCGATAAACAGATTGTGGAGCTCCAGAATCTAAACCGAGATCGCCTTGCCATATCGAGAAAAGTAATTTGGGGTCAAGCGCCTCTGGAAATACTGAGATGCCACCTTGTTTGGCATCTCGCGCAAAGGTCGGCAAGAAACTGGCAACAAATCCAATTTGAGGATTGGCATCTGGAACCTTTATCGAACCGATCGAACGTAAATTTCCATCTTGTGGCAAGAACGGAACTGGTCCTTGGAGTGCTACTTGACCAGTTGAATCGCGCACGGTGACGATCGGTGAATATCCATTGGCTTGCAGGTAAACGCGAGTATTTCCGAAGGTAAGCGGGCTATTAACCTTTAAAGTCTTTATCGTAGAATTTTTCTCACCAGGATTTGTGACTCTAACGGTTGCGGTGTAATCCTGTGGGGCATTTGTTACCGGATCATACTTAGCCTGAAAATCTATGACTTCAATAATAAATGGTTGCAGCGAGTCTTCATTTACTAGTTTTCCAAAAGATAATGTGTCATAAGAAGTTGGCACGCTAATAAAGCGTTCTCCTTTACTAACGATCGCCTCGCCGCGCATTCCAAAGAGCGAGCCGACGCTTACCCCCATCAAAATAAGAATTAGCGACAAGTGGAAGAGTAAATTTCCGGTCTCGCGTAGATATCCTTTTTCTGCAGAGATGCTGTTCTCTTCAACGCGAACCCGAAAACGTGCTTTCTTAAACCATGATTGTGCATCTGCAAGCTCTTGCCCATTTCCTTTAAATTCTTGGAAAGATTCCATCCGCGACAAGTTGCGAGGGGTAAGCGGTGGTAGCGCGCGCATCGCCTTGAAGTGCTCAAAGGTGCGCGGCAGAACGCAGCCAATTAGTGAGATAAAGAGCAAGATATAGATAGCGCTAAACCAAGGCGATGAGTAAACGGCAAAGCCGGAGAATCGTTCGATCCAACGGGCTAATTCGGGGCTATCTATAAAGTATTGGCGTACCGCCATTGGATTCTGGGTGCGCTGCGGAATTAGTGATCCAGGTACTGCGGCCACACCCAACATAATTAATAAAATTAGCGCGGTACGCATGCTGGTTAATTGGCGCCACATAAAGCGCGCTAAACCAGTGGCATCTAATTCAGGAAGTACTGGTTCTGTACTCATCAGATCACCGGTGCAAAGTCAGAGATAAGCGATCGCAGAGATGCCATTAAATCAGTCCAGATTCCCAACAGCTGCGCGATGCCAATAAGTATTAGAAGTGCGCCACCAATCTTGGTGATTAAGTCTCCGCGCTTAGTTAAGAATTTACGCAGCCGCGCAGATTTATCTAAGTAAAGACCCGATGCAATAAAAGGTGCGCCTAATCCGATGCAGTAACCAAAGGATAAAATCGCACCACGTGCAGCGCTAGATTCCTGAAAAGCAAGAGTTTGTACGGTTGCTAACGCAGGCCCAATACAAGGTGTCCAACCAATACCAAAAAGGAAACCTAATAGCGGTGCACCAATTAACCCACCATTAGTAGAAATTTTTGGAGAGAAAGTTGGCGCCATTGGAAAGCGCCCCATGAAGATAAGCCCCATGAAGATCGTGATCACTCCAAGTACTCTGGTGATTAACTCTTCATGGGCGGTGATTTGTGAACCGATTCCGCCGAAGAAAGCGCCATATGAAATAAAGAGAACGCTAAAGCCAAGCACAAAGAGAATGGAACCTAGAAATACGCGACCCTTCGCATTTGAGTAACCCGCGGCAAAAGATAGATAACCCGGTACTAAAGGCAATACACAAGGAGATATAAAAGAAATTAACCCTGCCAGAATTGCAATAGGGAATGCGGCTAAGAGAAATCCACTAAAGAGTTGATCAACGAAGAAACTGGTCATTCTGCTTCCAGCTTTCGAATCAATTTACTCAGCGCGGTCAGCGTTACTTCACCAGATATACGCGCAGCGACGTTCCCACGCTTATCAATTAACACCGTTGAAGGAATTGCGTTGGCGGGCAAAGTACCTTTAAAGCCAATCAGAAGTGAATCATCGATAAATGTTGGATATGGCATGGCTAGCCGGCGCGAGAAAGCTTCGGCGGTCGCCGGATTATCGCGAGTTAATATCCCCATAAATTGCACATCTGAATACTGTTTTGATAATTCAATTAACGTTGGAATTTCGGCACGACATGGAGAGCACCAAGATGCCCAAACATTTACAACTGCCACCTGACCAGGGTTAAAGATAAATGTCTTCCCACTAAGGGTCATTCCTGATAACGCTGGAGCTGGATTTCTTTTGGCAATTTCAATAAAAGTTACTGCGCCGCTACCTTCGATAAAACTCTCTTCTGGCGTAGAAGTTCCACCTCCACAACCAGTTAATGAAATCAAAGAGAAGATAGTCAGCGCAATTAAGGAAGTTGGCTTACGCATTGATTTAATTACTTCTTCGGCGGTAGTAAATGTGCGGCTGGCTCAGAGTAAGAGAGCCCAGAGATTACGCCGTCGTCATCAAAGTGAATACTTGTCACAGATGCCAATGTACATTCGCGTTTGCGGGGATCGTGCAACATCGAACGGCCTTCAATTGCGCTACGTGTAATCCAAATTGGTAGTTGATGTGACACAACAATTGCATCTTTTCCATTCGCTGCCTTATGGGCTGCAAAAATTGCGGCAAACATTCTATTTATCTGATCTTCGTATGGTTCGCCCCATGATGGCTTCCACGGGTTATACAAATGCCGCCACGCAGTTGGGTGCTTTAAAATTCCACTACCTGGTTCAAAACTCTTACCTTCAAAGATATTTCCAGCTTCGATCAAACGATCATCGGTTGTGATTTCAATTCCATGTGCTTTTGCGATTGGCGCTGCTGTCTCTTGCGCACGTTGCAATGGTGAAACATGCAGCGCACCTAAATCAATTGACTTTGACCATTCACCAAGAACTTGTGCCATCTCTTGCCCACGGTTAGATAAACGCCATCCGGGCTGGCGGCCATAGAGAATTTTCTGTGGATTCTCGACTTCACCGTGGCGCGCTACGTGGACTGTTGAACTCATAGCGCTAAGCATAAAGCGTCTTATGGTGGGGCAATATCGCGCTTAATCTATAAGGTAGTGACATGTCACTCACACCGCGGCGAGCGGCTTTCTTCGACGTAGATAACACCTTGGTGCGAGGCTCAACGATCTACTTCCTCGGCCGGGGCATGTACCAACGAGGCTTTTTTACTAAATCAGATATTTCCAGATTCGTCCTTGCCAATCTGAGATTTCGTTTGACGGGTACCGAGAAGCAAGATGAGATAAATCGTTTTCAAAAATCAGCTCAAGATTTCATTGGCGGACATAACGTCTCGGATATTAGAGAAGTCGCCCAAGAGATTTATGACGAGTATGTCTCTCCGGCACTTTGGGAAGGCACCATTGAAATTGCGCAACGACATCTAAATGATGGGGTTGAAGTTTGGCTAGTAACTGCAGCACCGGAAGATATGGCAACTTTAATTGCTGAGCGTTTAGGTTTTACGGGCGCACTCGGTAGTAGAGCGGCAATTGAAAATGGACACTACACCGGCGCTATGAATGGGCCGCTATTACATGGGCGTGAGAAAGCAACTGCGATAGAAGAGCTTGCAAAAGAACATGGTTTCGATTTAGAAAATTGTTTTGGTTACTCAGATAGCCACAATGATTTACCGTTATTGCTTACCGTTGGAAATCCATCTGCGATTAATCCTGATGCAAAGCTGCGCATCCGCGCGCTCAAAGAACGCTGGCCAATTCACGATTTTCGCCGGATGCGTTTTCTAAATCGTTTACTTGGGCCGATGGTCTCGCGCGTTGCTTGGATCGGCACCAGACTTACTCCGCGCCGTAAGTCCCGCTGAGTTAAATAGCCAATTCGCGCTAGCACCTCACTTGCCAGTAATGTAGGCAAGTTATGGAAACGCGCTCCTTTGCAGATTACTTACGTACCTTGGATGACGCTGCCCTAATTTCGCTCTTTTCACATCGCCCAGATCTAGTAACGCCAGTACCGCCAGATATTGCATCTCTTGCCGTTCGTGCGACATCTGCCCCTAGCCTGGCACGTGCCATCGATGCCTTAACTGCTTGGCAATATCAAGTTCTCGAAGCTTGTGCGGTATCTGCCGAACCATTTACCGAGAAGAACATCGCAGCGCTTACAAATAAGGCAGCGCTCTTTGTAATTCCTGGACTTGTTGAACGCGGACTTATTTACAGCGGAAAAGATGGGCTCTACCTTCCAACCACAGTGCGCGAAGTTCTTGGAAATGATTGCGCCGGTCTTGGTCCACAATCGATGGCAAAGTTAAATTTAAAGAAGTTAGATGAGGCACCACCTGCGGCAAAGAAAGCGCTAGATGCCATGGTTTGGGGACCACCACGCGGAACTATCGCTGATGTAAAGAAGCCAGGTGCTGGCGTTGCTTGGTTACTGGAAAATGACTTTGTAGTTGTGGCAAATTCGCATACCGTCTTGATGCCGCGTGAAGTCGCTATTTACCTGCGCGGGGGAAAGATCCATAAAGAGTTATTTACAAAAGCGCCGGTACTTGTTGGTGATAAGCGAGATAGCAAAAGCGTTCAATTAGCAGCGATTGCTAACATCTCAACTTTCTTACGTTGGACCGAAGAGATTTTAAATTTCTGGGCGCAAGAGCCAGCCGATGCGTTGCGCTCTGGTGGCTTAGGAGTTCGTGATCTAAAGATTATCTCCACTCATCTTGGTGTTGATGCTAATTGCGCAGCATTTGTTGCAGAACTTAGCTACTTAGCAGGGCTCTTAACAATTGATCCTGATGATCGAATTCTTCCAACTAGCCAATTCGATATCTGGTTAACCCAGACGCCGTCGGCACGCTGGCAATCACTGGTTGCCCCTTGGCTAATTACTTCCCGCGTAAGTGGATTGGTCGGTAAAGAAGAGTCAAAGAACGTTGCACCACTTGGACCAGAATTAGATCGCGTGGCTGCTGCTCCGCTTCGTAAATTAACGCTGCGCTTGCTTCAGGAAAGTGAAGGAACGGCGCCGCAATTTGCCTCGTTACTTGCACTTGCCCAATGGAGCACGCCAGCGCGACGTAGCGGCGGGATATCTAGTGATTACATTCAATGGACGCTACGTGAAGCAGAATGGCTTGGACTTACTGGCCAAGGTGCAATTTCAAAGTATGCAACTGCGCTATTATCTGGAGAAGATTTGGATGTAATTGACCAAGACTTACCAAAGCCAGTTGATCACATACTTATTCAGAGCGATCACACTGCAATTGCACCCGGCCCGCTGGAACATGAAATTGCTCAAGAGTTAGCGATTCTGGCGGAAATTGAAAGTCGCGGTGGCGCAACGGTTTATCGCTTTAGCGAAGCAACTATTCGTCGCGGGTTAGATCATGGCCGCACCGGAGATGAGATTAAAGCCTTCTTAAAGAAGACTTCTAAAACTCCAATGCCCCAACCGCTGGAATATTTAATTGCCGATGTTGCTAAGAAACATGGCAAGTTACGAGTTGGAAATACCTCAGCATTTATCCGTTGTGAAGACTCAGCGCTGATTGCCCAAATTATTAATGATAAGCGTTTAGATATTTTATCTTTGCGCCAAATAGCACCTGAAGTTCTAATCTGCCAGCACGATGCTGCAGATGCGATGGCGATATTAAGTAGCTTTGGTTACTTGCCTGCGGGAGAAGATTCACAAGGTGCACTCCTTAGTGGTCCTCGAATCCAGCGTGCAAAATCAAAGGCGCGTCCACCGCGAATAATTGGTGAATTCGATCGTCCCGATGAATTGCAATTAGAAGGTGCACTGCGCGCACTTCGTACAGGAGAAAAATCTAGCCATCGCCAAAGTACGCTGCGCAATATTGCGGCCAATGCGCTTGGTTCATTGCCACGAACAACTGCCAATGAAACTTTAGATATCTTGGTTGATTATCTTCAAAACCAACCGGCAACATCACTTTCTATTGGATATGCCGATAACAATGGCCTGGTTTCACATCGCATTATCGATCCCTTAAAACTCTCGGCTGGTTCGCTCATTGCGCGTGATCATGCGACCGGTGAGGTACAAACCTTTAGAATCGCCCGCATAACTGGAGTGGCGGCGATATGACAAGCGCGAATGAGACCAAGTACGGCAGACTTGACCCTATGTTGGCTGCGATTGAAGCTTTGGTGCGATGTGAATCGCCAAGTGAAGATCTTGCCGCCTGCCAGAATGTAGTTCGCTTAGCTAGCGATATCGCAACGCGCGTTCTCGGTACTCCTGCACAAATAAAAGAGGTGGAAGGCCGTCCCGTATTTTGGTGGGGCGCAAGCCAACCAGAAATTCTCTTACTTGCTCATCTAGATACCGTTTGGCCACATGGTTCGTATCAACCGCTGTGGGAAGTAAATGGTGATGTAGTTCGTGGACCCGGAGTCTTCGATATGAAGGCTGGCTTTGTGCAAGCTCTCTTTGCACTTAAAGATATTGACGGCGTTGCCGATCGCGTTGCACTAGTTGCCACAACTGATGAAGAGACTGGTTCTTTTGCATCACGTAAGTTGATTATGGATCTATCTTCTGCTGCCAAAGCGGTATTAGTTTTAGAGGCTTCCCTTGATGGCAAGGTTAAGACCGGTCGCAAGGGAACATCTATGTACAAGATTTCGGTACATGGTTTAGCTGCGCATGCTGGACTGGAACCAGAAAAAGGCGTTAACGCAACCGTTGAGATCGCACATATTATTTTGCAGTTATCAGCACTTGAAAATAAGGAACACGGCACAACAGTTGTTCCAACGCTTTTGAAATCCGGAAATAGCGCAAATACTGTGCCAGATCTGGCGGTACTTGAAATTGATGCCCGATCTTTTGCCCAAGCCGAACTCGAGCGCATTGATTCTGCGATCAAATCCTTAAAGGCAACTATTCCTGGTGCACGTTTAGAAGTAACCGGTGGGTTAAATCGTCCACCACTACAACCTTCTTCTACCAAGGCGCTCTATGAAAAGATTGAAGCAGTTGCAAAATCTATTGGTATGGCGCCCCTTGGTTGCGCCGAAGTCGGTGGCGCAAGCGATGGCAACTTTGCGGCAGCTGCTGGCGCACAAGTTCTCGACGGTTTAGGTGCAATCGGTGGCGGTGCGCATGCGCCAAGTGAATGGTTAAGTTTGAAATCAATTGAAGAACGCAGCTCCCTGCTACATGCCTTTATTAAGGATCTACTTAAATGAGTGAAGGTCCACTAATTGTTCAGAGCGATAAGACGCTTCTATTAGATATTGACCATCCAATGTCGACGGAATGTCGCCGCGCAATCGCACCCTTTGCTGAGCTAGAACGCTCTCCCGAACATATCCATACCTATCGCTTAACAAACCTTGGTTTATGGAATGCCCGCGCTGCCGGCCACGATGCCGAATTGGTAATTGATACTTTAATTAAATATTCGCGTTATGCCGTTCCTCATTCACTTCTTGTCGACGTCGCCGAAACTATGTCGCGCTATGGCCGTCTGCGCTTAGAGGCAGATCCCGTTCACGGTCTGATCTTGATCACAACCGATGTCGGTGTCTTGGAAGAAGTAATTCGCGCCAAGAAGATCGCACCGTTATTGGGTGTGCGTATTGATCCAGAAACTATCGCTGTGCATCCCAGCCAACGTGGTGCGATTAAGCAATCGCTATTGCGTCTGGGTTGGCCGGCAGAAGATTTTGCAGGTTATGTAGATGGGCAAGCCCATGAAATTAATCTGAAGCAGAATGACTGGAAGATTCGTCCCTATCAAGAGCTAGCGGCAGAAGGTTTCTGGCACGGCGGTTCTGGTGTTGTTGTTCTGCCCTGCGGTGCGGGAAAGACAATTGTTGGCGCAGCCGCTATGGCACATGCCAAAGCAACCACATTAATTTTGGTGACTAATACTGTGGCCGCGCGCCAATGGCGCGATGAGTTGCTGCGCCGTACAACTTTAAATGAAGATGAGATCGGTGAATATTCAGGTGCCAAGAAAGAGATTCGGCCAGTAACAATTGCGACTTATCAAGTAATGACTAAGAAGAAGAACGGCGTTTATTCTCACTTAGATTTATTTGATACCCACGACTGGGGTTTGATTATTTATGATGAAGTCCATCTTCTTCCCGCACCAATCTTTCGCTTTACCGCCGATATTCAATCGCGCCGCCGTTTAGGTTTAACTGCAACGCTCGTACGCGAAGATGGCATGGAAGGTGAAGTATTTTCACTGATTGGTCCCAAGCGCTTTGATGTTCCTTGGAAAGAGATTGAAGCACAGGGCTACATCGCCCCTGCAGAATGTATTGAAGTTCGCGTGAATTTAACTGAAGCAGAACGTCTTTCTTATGCCACCGCAGAACCAGAAGAGCGCTATCGCTACTGCGCAACCACCCGAACTAAACGCGATGTTGTCGAAGAGTTGGTCGGGCTACACGCAGGCGAGCAAATCTTGGTGATTGGCCAATATATCGATCAATTAGATGACTTATCTGAAACTTTAGGTGTTCCAGTAATTAAAGGTGAGACACCGATCAAAGAACGTGAAAGGTTATTTGCCGCTTTCCGCACCGGAGAAATTACTTGTTTAGTTGTTTCAAAAGTGGCTAACTTCTCTATTGATTTGCCAGAAGCCACGATTGCAATCCAAGTATCTGGTGCCTTTGGTTCGCGCCAAGAAGAAGCTCAGCGATTGGGCCGCATCGTTCGACCAAAGGCCGATGGCCGTGGTGCGAAGTTTTATTCAGTAGTCTCGCGTGACACTATCGATCAAGATTTTGCCCAGAATCGTCAACGCTTCCTTGCCGAACAAGGTTATTCATATCGAATTATTGACGCTGACGATGTCTTTCAAGGCAAGATCTAAATCTAACTGGATCGACCTTAAAAAAGTCGTGGTGTTCTCCATCAATATGAATAACCGGAACTTCGTGTCCGTATAGCTTCTCTAGTCCTGCATCACCGTTGATATATATAACTGCGATATCAAAATCTAACTCCGCTTTTAACTGGGCAAGAGTAGATTCGGCTACTTCACATAGATGACAGTTATGGCGCGAATAAATAGTTATTAAGTTACTCATTTTTTCTTAGCTGGTTTTGAAGTAAAAGCGCGATCGACTAGCTCTTGAATAATTAAGGTGGCATCGCCTTTGGCGCGATATAAATTCTCTTCGCCATTTTTCAAAAGAGTCTCTGCTGTTGTCTTTGTAACTGTGCCGACTAATGGACCATACTTCTTTGAGAAAATCGTGTGAGCCAATTGTCCGATTGCATCAGCTAATTCGCCACGGGCCTCTTCCAGAGTTGGTTCAGGTCGCGCAGTAACCGATGAGAAGTTAAGAACAGCAGGTCGCTCAGATTTCATTCGAGCAATTACCTGACTCAGATCTGAACTATCGCGACTTGAGGACATGGAGACATTCTCGCACCCTGATAGCGTTAGGCGCTATGGCGAGGAAAAATCTGAGATCTCTGACGCGAATTAGCGCCATATCTACCGCCTTCGCGATCTTTCTCACAGGTTTAGTTGCGCCCGCATCTGCGCAATCAGTCGTTCTGGTTCGCCCCGCAACGCAGTGGGGCAGCGTTTACGCAGGTCCTGCCACAACAGCAAAGCAAACTGCAACGCCAAAAGTTGCTCATCTGGAAAAGAAAGCAAAATTTATTGTTAAATATAATAATTTTCCGGAATGGACCAAGATACAAGTCCAAGCTGCAATAGATACTTGGGCTGAAAACTTTGACTCTAAGGTTCCAATTTATATTGATGCAACATGGGGCAGGTCTTCTTCTTTCAGTATCTTAGGAAGCGCGCGTCCCGGAAGTTACTTCGCTAATTTTTCAGGTGCACCAGATCCAAGCCTTTGGTATCCATCTGCATTGGCAAATGCTTTAGCTGGTAAAGATTTAGATGGAGATAACCCAGAAATGGTTATCACAGTTAATTCTCTAGCTAATTGGTATCGCGGTGGAAGTCTTGGACCAAGTAAATCTGAATACGATCTGCAATCGGTAATTCTTCACGAGATGGCGCATGGATTGGGTTTTCTATCTACCGATAGCTACGACAACTTCTTCGGTTATGGCTCTATTGATCAGCCAACTCCATACGATGCCTATGTTCAAACTGGTGATGGGCGCAGACTTTCTGACTTGCCATCGCCTTCACCTGAACTCGGCGAAGCGCTAACTTCAAAGTTAGTTTGGTCAGGTGCGCAAGGAATTACTGCAAATGGTGGAGTTAAACCACTTCTTTATACCCCTAAGAACTATGAAGATGGTTCATCAATTAGCCACTTAGATGAAGCAACATTCTCAAGTGCAGGACGTGATGCTGTTATGTCCCCAAATTTAGATGCGGGTGAAATTTTTCATGAGCCTGGGCCGCTACTTCTTGCGATGATGCAAGATCTACGCATTAAGCCACCTGCTGGAATTGCAGTAGGAGTTCCACAAACGGTGCGTAATGCAGAAGCGCTTCTTTCCGATTCTGGTGCAATCGTTAAATTTGATCCTCCGGCAAATGCTCGCGCCGCCCAAATCACTAGCTACACAGTAAAAAACCTGAAAACAGGCGCGGAGAAGAGCTTTATCAATAGCCCTGCGCTCTTAACTGGCTTAAAGAATGGCACCTCTTACACCTTTTCCATTACGGCATCTAATTCACTGGGAACATCTGAAGCGGTGATCACAAATCCAATTACACCTCAAGCTGCGTGGAAGAAGAGCGTTATCGATCCACTTGCCGATGCAAAGAATTTAACAACTGTTACCTTTAATACAAACCCGGCAGTTATTTATCAAGATGCAAATAACGGCGCCTTAAAGGTTGCGCTCTGGAACGGAAAAGTCTGGAACAAGTTAACTGTCGATGGGCGAGGTGGTTCTGCCGGTCGTACCCGAAATGCGATCACTGGCGAGGTGTCTGC
The DNA here is from genome assembly GCA_947465365.1 of Actinomycetota bacterium. Taxonomy (GTDB): domain Bacteria; phylum Actinomycetota; class Actinomycetes; order Nanopelagicales; family Nanopelagicaceae; genus Planktophila. The sequence continues at coordinate 12,758 of CANIAV010000006.1, forward strand.
CTGTGTTAGCGGTTACGGCAAAGCCCAGACTTTACATATTTTCTATGCCGATTCCGTTGATAAAGATCTGCGCTATGCAACATATGATGGCAAAACCTTTAAATATGAAGTTGTAGATGGCAATGGTCCGGCGGTAAATGGCTATGAGGATCCGATTCGGGTTCGCTCAGCTAGTGATGTCAGCGTGTCTAACGCTTGTTCAGTAAGCGCAGCAGGTGTTCAGGTCTTCTACCGTGATGAGTCGCAAGGTATTTTGCTTGGTGCTGTAAAGGCAAAGGGTGCAACTGAATGGAGCTACGAACTAGTCGATGGCGATCGTAAGACCGATGATCGAACAACTGGTGATGTTGGTTTTCATTTAGATGCTTTATTTGATGGCAAAGATACGATTTTGCTCTACGACTCAGTTCTAACAATTAATCAACGTAAAGAAGCAACATCAGGTGCAATCCGCGTAGCCCAAAGAAATGGTTTGAGTCCAACTGCCTGGCGGTATACAACTCTTGATTCATCAGGTGGACCAATTGCAGTTGTCGGATATGACGTAGCTCTGCAAAAGGGTGCGCGTGGAATTTTAGCTACTTGGTTAACCTCATCGACGCTAACTTTGCCGAAAGCTGAACAAATTAGATGGACTTACTTATCCGCCCCAACCGAGTTTAAAACCTTACCGACAAGCGGATATGGAACGCCTAGCAAATTCCTGAGTAGTGATGGCTCAACCACCATTTTTAACTGCCAGGAAAGGCTTTGTGCGGTCGATATTGCAAAGAGCTCCATATCGCTGGTCACCAAAGAACAGAATTCAGATGGCTTTGATTCAGCTTGGATAGTTCTAAATAAGGTCCGCTACTTAATCTCTGGGATTAATAACCAATTACTTTTACTACGCGCTGCCTAAATTAGCGTACTGCGCCTCGCATAATCACACCTGTTGCAGTTAAAACTATCAAACCGCCATCAGTTGAATATCCGGCTGCGATTGGTGCGTTGAGTTGAGCGCTAGTAAATGCAGCGCTAATTGCACCCTTGCCATCAAATTGCAGAGCAACAGATTGCCCTTTACTCACCTTGAAACCAGAAATGCCCTTAACTAAAGAGGTTGGCTCAAATATTGCAAAGACCGAACCGCTTGCACCAGTTGCCGCCAAACTTAACCCAGTTGATGCAAATCGGGCGGTCCAGGTTGGCGCAAAGGTAGAAGTAAATTTCGTTACTGCAGTTTCAATTGTGTTACCGCTTTTAACGACGCCAGTAAGAAATAGTGATGTAGTTGCGCTCTGCCAATCGCGAATGGCTTTTGGCGCCGAACTTCGGACAACGCTAGCAAGCGTTCCAGTCTTGGATACCTTCATTAAGATGCCATCGACCTTGCCAGCTAACTTCTTTCCCGCAAGCGATTCGCTACTTGATCCAAATAGATAAGTTGAACCATCTGATCCACGTAGCGCAGTTTTAAACTTACTCTTCGCTGTTCCTAAAGTTAACTCTTTGCTAAATGAACCTGCTTTGACTGAGACCAATGATTGGCCGGACTCTCTAGCCAGCAGCACTGAAGTTCCGGTGGCATTTGCAGATATCGCATCCACGAGAGCTGGTTGCAACGTTGTTGAATTTACCTGTGCTAATAGATCACCAGTACTTGATAATTGCCAAAGAGTAATATTTTTCATATCTGGACGTAAGGCAGTTGTACTTTCGCTGTTGATCGCGTCAGGGTTTAGCGCACCAGCTATTGCCGTTGTAGTTTCAGCACTTGGTGCAGCAGCGCTACTTCCAGCTAGCCAGATTGATCCTTGGGCATCAACGGTTATAGCGGTAGCAACCTCATCCCAGCCAGAATCAATTGTTTTCTCCCATATTTGCGCTCCCGTGAAATCAATTGCTCGTATCTTTATATCTGCGCTCTGCCCAACGATGTTGGCATAAGTAATGATGTATTTACTAGTGACAACCATTGCCTCTGCGGTCGCATCTTGCGTTATCTGCACCAAGGGCTTAATTGCGAGAGCTTTAGGTGCTGCCTGTGCGGGCGGAGTTAACGAAACCGTAAGAACAACTACGGCGAATATTGCTTTCTTAAGCGAGTTCTTGCGAGCGATCACGCGCTGCCTTCATTGCTTTTGCAACAACACCAGAGATATCCGAGTCGTTAAAGGAATTTAGCGCTGCAAAAGTTGTGCCATTGGGGCTAGTTACCTTTTCACGCAAAGTAGTTGGCGTATCACCAGATTGATCTAGCAGCTTGGCCGCTCCCACAATAGTTTGAATAGTTAAAGTGGTTGCATCTTCTTTAGAAAGTCCCAGCGCAATTGCTCCATCTACCATCGCTTCTACAAATCTAAAGAAGTAAGCCGGTCCTGATCCGCTAGTAGCGGTAACAGCATCTTGTAAATCTTCATCGACTTCAATTACTTTGCCGACTGCACCGAGGAAGCCGAGTGCAAAGGAGCGTTGTTCAGCAGTCACAAGTCCGCAACAAGAGATAGCTGACATGCCGGCGCCCACCAAAGTTGGTGTATTTGGCATAACGCGGATTACTGGGTTAGCGCTAGTACCAATTACATCGGCGATATAACGAATCTGCTTGCCGGCGACGAAGGAGATAATCAGAGTACCCGGGCGGATATCAGCCTTTATCTCTTCAAGTACGCCAGCCATATCTTGCGGCTTTACGACCAATAAAATGAGATCGCATTTGGCAACGTTTTCACTTAATGGTGCGTTTGCTACTTTGTAATTAGCCATTAACTCAGCGGCTCGTTCGGCACGCTTTTCAGAGATAGTGATCGCACTAGGTGAAATTCCATAAGTAATCAGGGCAGAGATAAGGGCTTCGCCCATTACCCCGGCACCGATGACGGCGACCTGTTTTTCTGAATTAGCCATAGCGAAAGAGTACGCGTAGGCTCTGCGACTATGTCAGAAATAAAGCCAGGTTTCGCACGCGATTGGGTGGAATTTACCGACCCCAATGATGAGGAAGAAATCTTTAAATGTGACCTTACTTGGCTGACTTCATATTGGACCTGTATTTATGGCGATGGCTGCAAAGGCGTCTTTGAAAATCGACCAAATGCTGGCTGTTGCACAGAAGGTGCAATGTATTCGGATGAAGATGATGAAGAACGCGTGCGTAAAGCAGCTGCAGATTTAACTCCTGAGATGTGGCAATTCTTTGAACAAGCCCGTCCTAAGAAGCCAAATGGTCAACTACGTATTTCAGATTTAGATGAAGATAAAGAACGTAAGACTCGCACGGTAGATGATGGTTGTATATTCTTAAAGCGTAAAGGTTATGAAGCTCCAGGATTTACTGGTTCATTTGGTTGCGTACTTCATCACTTGGCACAG
>CANIAV010000007.1 GCA_947465365.1 Actinomycetota bacterium
TGGCGGTCTGGAAATGGGCACCGGCAATTGCAGCTGGAAATGCAGTCGTTCTAAAGCCAAGTGATACTACTCCTGCATCGACTGTTTTCATGGCCGAGATCATGGGTGAATTTCTGCCTGCCGGAGTAATAAATGTAATTTGTGGAGAACGCGAAACCGGAAAGGCTGTTGTCGAACATGCAACACCTGCGATGGTTTCAATTACTGGTTCAGTCCGCGCCGGAATGGAAGTTGCCGGCAGCGCTGCTAAACAATTGAAGCGGGTTCACTTAGAACTCGGTGGCAAGGCACCGGTTGTCGTATTTAACGATGCTGATCTAGAAGCAGCTGCTGCAGGTATTGCAATCGCCGGCTTCTTCAACTCAGGCCAAGATTGCACCGCCGCTACTCGCGTCTTAGTACAAGAAGGCGTATATGAAGAGATGGTAAAACTTCTCGCCAATCAAGCCACCAATGAAATCGCCGTCGGTATGCCAAATGAAGATGTCTTGGTAGGACCGGTAAATAATGCTGCGCAATTTGAACGCGTCAAAGGTTTCTTATCGCGCGTTCCATCTCATGCTCGTGTTGTTGCAGGAGGGTCAGCCCTAGATCGCCCTGGTTACTTCATCGCTCCAACCGTCATCGCAGATCTGCGCCAGCAAGATGAGCACATTCAATCTGAAATCTTTGGACCGGTTATCACCATTCAGAAATTTAAAGATGAAGCCGAAGCGATCGCGTTATCGAATGGTGTGGAATATGGGCTGGCCTCATCAGTCTGGACCAAAGACCATGGCACTGCGATGCGAATGGCTAAGGCCTTTGACTTCGGGTGTGTCTGGATCAATACCCACATTCCAATTGTGGCCGAGATGCCACATGGTGGATTTAAGCGCTCTGGATATGGCAAGGATCTATCTAGCTACGGCTTTGAGGATTACACCCGTATCAAGCACGTCATGACCAACCTCAACGGGTAGAGAATTTAGGAATTTTCGCTAAATCACAGCCAAATTGTTTGGCGTGCAGGGCAAATCAGTTACATAATGAGCCCTGCACAACCGTCCCTTGTTCCGGCCAGATAAAAAGAGCGCAACGCTCGTTATCTCAATTAAAAGGAGCCTTTCCACATGGCTAAGAAGCACTCACTTTCACCAGAAGCACGTTCAATAATTAATTCGCGCGTTTCTCGTCGCGCAGTACTTGCCGGAATTGGTGGAGTAGGAGCAGCCGGTGCGCTCGCCGCATGTGGTTCAAGTGGAGATTCAGCATCATCTGGAAATGCAGTGCGCTGGGGTAACTGGCCGCTATATCTAGATTTTGATTCAGATAAGAAGACTTACCCAACCCTAGATAAATTCACTGCATCAACTGGGATCGACGTTAATTATTTAGAAGATTACAACGATAACGATGAATTCTTCGGAAAAGTTCAAGCGCAATTAAAGTTAAAGCAAGATATTGGTTATGACATAGTCTGCCCAACTGACTGGATGGCAGCTCGCTGGATTCGTTTGGGTTACTCACAAAAATTTGATGCAGCAAATATTCCAAATAAGGTAAATATTCTGGATGCTCTTGCAACTCCTTCATATGATGCAAAGCGTGAGCAAACTCTAACTTGGCAGGGAATCATGGGCGGTTTTGGTTGGAATACAGCCAAGAATCCAAAGGGCGTTCACACTCTTGATGATTTATTTGCACCACAGAATAAAGGCAAAATAATTGTACTTACAGAAATGCGCGACACCATCGGCGTGATTCTGCGCGCCCAAGGCGTTGACCTTTCAACTGTTACTGAAGATCAATTTATGAATGGCGTTGACTTCATGGCTAAGAAGATTGCAGATGGTTGGATCCGCGGCGTTAAAGGTAATGAATACGCACAAGATTTAACATCAGGCGATGCCACAGCGGTTATTGGTTGGTCGGGCGATATGTTCATTCTTGCATCTGAAAACGCGGGCAAATTTGATTTCGCAATTCCTGAGTCAGGTGGAACTCTCTCTGGCGACAATATGATGATTCCATCAACTGTTACCGCTGAAGCAAAAGCCAACGCTGAAAAGTTAATTAACTGGTACTACGACCCAGCTATTGCTGCAGAAGTTGCCGCTTATGTGAATTACTTGACCCCAGTCAAGGGGGCGCAAGCTGAGATGGAGAAGATCAACCCAGACTTAGCCAAGAGCGAATATATCTTCCCAAGCGATGCAACGTTGAAGAACCTCAGCGTCTTCCGCGCACTGACGCCTGCAGAAGAAACCAAGTGGTCAGAAGCCTTCCAGAAGGCTTCCGGCAACTAAGTGTCATTTGACGCCAGCACAGCGCGCGGGGATTTAATCCTCACTCGGATCACTAAGTCGTACGGTGATTTCAAAGCAGTTGATGATCTCTCGCTAACAATCCCTAAAGGATCTTTCTTTGCACTTCTCGGTCCTTCAGGTTGTGGCAAGACCACAACTCTACGAATGATTGCTGGCCTGGAAGAACCGACTGTTGGCAGCATTCACTTAGGTGAAACTGACATCACTACAACTAAGCCATACCAACGCCCGATCAATACCGTTTTCCAGAACTATGCGTTATTTCCACATTTAACCATCTTCGAAAATATCGCCTTTGGCCTACGTCGCCGTGGCGTCAAAGATGTTGATGCAGAAGTAAATAAAGTTCTTAACTTAGTTGAGTTACCTCATCTAGCTGGCCGCAAACCAACCCAACTATCTGGTGGCCAACAACAACGTATTGCACTTGCTCGCGCGATAGTTAACCGCCCAGCTTTGCTCTTGCTTGATGAACCACTGGGTGCACTAGATCTAAAGCTGCGCCGTCAGATGCAGATTGAACTTAAGTGGATTCAGAAAGAGGTCGGTCTGACATTCGTTCACGTAACCCATGATCAAGAAGAAGCCATGACTATGGCCGACACGATCGCAGTTATGAATGAAGGCCAGATTGAACAAATGGGTTCCCCTGCTGATCTCTATGACAACCCAGAGACGGCCTTTGTCGCCAACTTCCTGGGCCAATCAAATTTAATTAAGGGAACTATCTCAGGTAACGATGGAGATTCTTTGGTTGCGGATTTATATGGACAGAAAATATCTCTTCCCAAGAGCCGCTCCCATGCAACAGATAATTCAATTTACGCTGGAATCCGTCCCGAGAAATTCCGTATCTCACTTCTTAACACCCCAGTATCTGGAAACGTCCTAAGCGGTGGACATATTGAAGATGTTTCATATATCGGCGTATCTACTCAATACCAAGTTGCCATGCCATGGGGCCAAGAGCTAATTGTCTTTGAACAAAACGATGATGGCGTTGCACCATTTAAAAAAGGTGATGCGGTAAATATCTCTTGGGAACCAATCTTTACCTTTGCGTTACGTGGCGATGAAGATGTAACTGCAGGTTCAGAAGTTAACCCTGAAGTTCTAGACGAAGAGTAAGTAAAAACTTCAATGGGAAAGATTCGCACTCCTTACCTGCTATTGCTGCCAGGATTTGGATTTCTCTTTACCTTCTTTATCTTGCCAATTTTAAACTTGGCACAGACATCGACCCAGACGCCAGTTGGTGGGGGAGATACAGGTCAGTACGAACAGACGTTCCGCTTTCAGAACTATATTGATGCCTTTGTAGATAATAAAGAACAATTTGCCCGCTCCTTTATCTACGCAATTATTGCAACGATCCTTGCTCTGATGATTTCTTACCCGCTGGCATATGCGATCGCCTTTAAAGCCGGCAAGTACAAAAATTTTCTCCTTGTACTAGTAGTTGCGCCATTCTTTACCTCATTCTTACTTCGTACCGTGGCCTGGAAACAAATTCTGGGAGAAGAAGGCTTTGTGGTCCCAACCCTGCGAAGTCTGGGAATTATTAGCCAGAGCACAACGCTAACTTCGACTTCATTTGCAGTCGTGATGGGCATGACCTATAACTTCTTGCCTTTTATGACGCTACCTTTATATGCATCAATCGATCGCATAGATCCACGCACTCTTGAAGCATCTGGTGATCTGTACGCCAATGCATTTACTACATTCCGTAAAGTTACTCTGCCACTTTCCATGCCTGGCGTTGTTGCCGGCACTCTGCTTACCTTTATTCCAGCAGCTGGTGATTATGTAAATGCATCGATTCTGGGTAGCCCAAATACCAAGATGATCGGAAACGTGATCGAATCACGTTATTTCAAGATCGTGGACTACCCAACAGCGGCAGCACTTTCATTTACCTTAATGGCGGCGATTCTTATCCTCGTAACAATTTATATTCGCAAAGCCGGAACGGAGGAGTTGGTATGAGCAAGAAAATTGCCGATCCTACGATCCCTAGAATTCCAGCAGCCGCTAAATTCCAACGTTGGTTTGGTCGCAACCTGATTCGCGTCTATATGGTGATCGCTTTTACTTACTTATTTATTCCAGTTGCTTACACATTTGCCTTCTCATTTAATGATGCTGGTAAGAGCAACTTAATCTGGAAGGGTTTCACCTTCCGTAACTGGCAGAACCCATGTGGCGCACCTGAAGTATGTTCGGCGCTAGCTAACTCAATAAAGATAGGTTTCTTAGCCACCTTATTTGCCACCATCTTGGGCACGATGATCGCTTTTGCAATTGGCCGCCATCAATTCAAGGGTCGTTCGACTTCGAATTTATTGATCTTCCTACCTATGGCCACACCAGAGATTGTTTTAGGCGCATCGCTCTTATCTCTATTTCTAGTCTTTAAAATCAATCCTGGTTTCTGGCCCACAGTTATTGCGCACGTAATGTTCTGTATCTCATTTGTGGTGGTCACGGTTAAAGCGCGTATCGCAAGTCTTGATCCTCGTTTGGAACAAGCGGCGATGGATCTATATGCAAATGAATTTGAAACTTTCCGCCGCGTCACACTTCCGCTAGTGGCACCTGGTATTGCTGGCGCAGCCCTGCTGGCTTTTAGCTTATCTTTCGATGATTTTATTATTACCAACTTTAACTCTGGAACAGTTATTACATTCCCTAAGTTTGTATATACGGCAGCTGCGCGCGGTATTCCAGCACAAGCAAATGTGATTGGTTCGGGTATGTTTTTCCTAGCGTTGGCAATTGTTTTAGCGGGGCAGTTCGTAAACGGTCGCAAAGCGCGCTAATATAACGTCCAACTACTAGTAGTAATTGCAGAGGTGATTTCCGGTATAACCGGAAAGCGTGATGGCGAACATCGACCCATCGATTCTTAAACATTTATCTCTAATGCAACCGCAGCTTTATTGGTTGGATGAAGACCCACTCGAACCTAAGCCGCACCCGACTCTTATCGGTGATGTGACAGCTGACCTTTGTATCGTCGGCGCTGGCTACACCGGGCTATGGACGGCGATCTTGGCAAAAGAAGCTAACCCAGAACGCGAAGTTGTGTTGCTAGAACGGCGCGAAACTGGCGCTGGTGCATCTGGGCGCAACGGCGGATTCTGTAGTTACTCACTAACCCACGGATTCATGAACGGCTATAGCCGCTTTAAAGATGAGATGCAGGTCATCGAGCGCTTGGGGCGTGAGAATCTAGATGCGATTGAAGCGACGATTACAAAGTACGGAATCGAATGTGATTTTGAGTGGAATGGTGAATACCGAGTCGCTGTCGAAGATTGGCAGATGGAAGGTTTAGAGGAAGAAGCGCGCTTACGTAACTCATTTGGCGACAACGTTGAACTCTTAGACCAGCAGGAGATGCAAAAGCGAATTAAATCTCCAATTTACAAAGGTGCGTTATGGGATCCAGATGGCACAGCGCTAGTTGATCCGGCTCGGTTGGTTTGGGGCTTGGAGCGAGTCTGTATCAAGCTCGGTGTTAAGTTATTTGAAAACTCACAGGTCGATCGTCTTGAGCGTACTAAAAATGGAATGATCGTTCATACTCCTTACGGAAGCATCTATGCCAATAAAGTCGCACTTGCGACAAATGTCTTTAAATCTCTGATTAAACGCGCCCATAAATATGTTGTTCCGGTTTATGACTTTCAATTAGTTACGGAACCATTGACCGCGCAACAACTGGAATCAATTGGCTGGAAGGATCGTGAAGGTCTTTCTGATGCTGGTAATCAATTCCATTATTACCGTATGACTAAAGATAATGAGATTTTATGGGGCGGATACGATGCGATTTATAACTTCCGTGGAAAAGTTCGACAAGAATACGAATCAGATGCGCAAACTTATGCACATTTAGCCGAAGCATTTTTAGAGACTTTCCCGCAGTTAAAAGGAATTAAATTTACGCATGGCTGGGGAGGTGCGATCGATACCTGTTCTCGCTTCTCACCTTTCTGGGGGATGGCCTATCGCGGCCGTGTTGCATACGTTCTGGGTTACACCGGCCTCGGCGTTGGATCAACTCGGTTCGGTGCGCAAGTAATGTTGGATTTGTTAGATGGCGTAGATAATGAACGAACCAATCTGCGCATGGTTCGTAAGAAGCCATTTCCTTTTCCACCTGAGCCGTTCCGTTTTATCTTTATTCGCCTGACACAGTGGTCGATAAATCAGGCAGATAAGAACAGCGGCAAGCGCAATCTCTGGCTTAAATTCCTAGATTCACTTGGCCTAGGTTTCGATTCTTAACGAATAACGCCTATCCTTTAGCAATGGTCAACCACGGCAATATGTATGGGCCAAGCTTCACCTTTCTTGGTATCCCACAGTGCGATCTCGACGATCCCAAAACATATGCTGACGCCGATGTAATCATCGTTGGCGCACCGATTGATTCGGGCACATCACATCGTTCGGGGGCGAAGTTTGGTCCACAAGCAATACGTGGCGGCGATTATTTGCCACATGATGCAGAGCGTCCCCATTTAGCGCTACGGATAGATGCATTCCAGGCGTTAAAAATTTATGATGCAGGTGACTTACTAATGCCACCTGGTGATTTAGTTCAATCCTTAAAAGTTCTGGAAGCAGCCACCGAAAAGATTTCGCGCGCGGGAAAGATTGCGGTAATCCTTGGGGGAGACCACTCGATCGCATCTGCCGATGTTGCAGGTATTGCAAATCATCGCGGGCAAGGCAAAATTTCCATGATCCACTTCGATGCCCATGCCGATACTGGCGAAGATCAATTTGGTGCGCTGGTAGGGCATGGCACACCAATGCGTCGCTTAATCGAAAGTGGTTCGGTACGCGGTGATCGATTCTTGCAATTAGGTTTACGGGGCTATTGGCCCGATAACAAGACTTTAGATTGGATGCGCGATAAAGGAATGCGCTCTTATGAAATGACTGAGATCCATCATCGCGGGTTAAATACTGTGCTTGATGAATCTTTTGCGACCTTAACCGATGGTTGCGATGGAGTCTTTCTCTCAGTAGATATCGATGTAGTAGATCCCGGCATGGCGCCCGGCACCGGAACTCCCGAACCAGGTGGAATGACAAGTCGCGAACTACTTGAAGCAGTTCGTCGCATTTGCTTGGAACTTCCAGTTGTCGGAATAGATATTGTGGAAGTTGCACCACCATTTGATTCAGCAGATATCACTGCAATATTGGCTAACCGCGTCGTGTTGGAAGCCTTATCTGCAATCGCTAAGCGCCGTAGCGGTACACCATATTCACCGACACAGAATCTCTTAGATCGTTAGCCACTGGATTTATCAATGAAAGATTTAGTAATACTTGGATCTACGGGATCAATTGGCGTGCAGGCGCTAGAAATTGTGGAAGCCAACCCATCACTTTTTCGCGTAGTCGCAATTACTTCGGCTGGAAATAACCCAGCCTTGCTGGTTGAGCAAGCCAAGAAATTTAAAGTTCCAGTTATCGGTGTAACGAAAGGCGCCGATTTAATCAAATCTGCGCTACCTGAGGCCACAATTATTGATGGTCCTGGAGCCTCCACGGAAATAGCGGCGATTACGTGTGATGTTGTATTAAATGGAATCACTGGATCAATCGGGTTGGGACCAACTCTGGCTGCTCTTAAAGTTGGTAATCGGGTTGCGCTAGCCAACAAAGAATCACTCGTTGCTGGTGGTGATCTTGTTATGTCGATTGCCAAACCCAATCAATTGCTGCCAGTTGATTCTGAACACTCTGCCCTTTGGCAGTGCCTCATGGGCGGCAAAAAATCAGAAGTCGCAAAGCTTGTCTTAACCGCAAGTGGTGGGCCATTTCGCGAACGTAAAGATATGAGTGAGATAACTGTTGGTGAGGCGCTCAGCCATCCGACTTGGGCTATGGGTCCAGTAGTGACGATCAATTCCGCGACTTTAGTTAACAAGGGCTTAGAGATAATTGAAGCGCATTACTTATTTGATCTACCTTATTCGCAGATTGAAGCCGTGATTCATCCCCAATCCGTAATTCACTCGATGGTGCAATACGTAGATGGCTCGACTATTGCGCAAGCATCACCCCCAAATATGAAGGGGCCAATTTCTTTCGCCATCAATTATCCAGATCGAGTAAAGGGTGCAACTACAGCTATTGATTGGACTACTTCCCATACCTGGAGCTTTAGCCCGATAGATAATGAGAAATTTCCAGCTATTGATTTAGCGCGGCGCTGCGGAACTTTAGGGGGAGGCTTACCGGCCATCTTCAACGCCGCCAATGAAGTTTGTGTTGCAGCATTTATTGATGGCAAGATCGGGTTCACCTCAATTATTGAAACGGTAGAAGAAGTTGTGCAATCTTTAGGTTCAAAATCAGCCGGGTCACCGCGCGATCTAGCCGATGTCAGTGCGATCGAGAATGATGCGCGAAAGATCGCCCAAGAACTTCTCGTGAAAGTAGCCCGCTAATGCAATTGCTCGGAATCCTCGCCTTTATCTTTGCCCTGCTATTTTCCGTGATGGTTCACGAATTTGGCCATTATCTAACTGCACGTAAATTTGGGATGAGGGTCTCAGAATTTTTCCTAGGTTTCGGAACCCGCATCTGGTCACGTCAACGTGGGGAAACCGAATTTGGTATTAAAGCGATCCCGGCCGGTGGGTACTGTCGTATCGAAGGCATGACCCCAGATGATGACATGCCGATCGGCGAAGAAGGTCGCGCCTTTTATCGTGCATCATCCGGAAAGAAACTTATCGTTCTAGGTGCAGGATCCTTTCTACATTTCATACTTGGCTATCTGCTCCTCTTATTACTTTTAGCCGGTGTCGGTGTAAATCAAGTACTTCCCGTAATTGACACAGTTGCGCCAAATAGCGCTGCTGCTGCCGCTGGTTTCCAACAAGGTGATGAAATCGTTGCGATAAATGGTGATCGCAATACTGACTGGCAGAGCCAGTTAAATAAGATCCGCAACTCCAAAGGTGCAGACTTAACCTTCATAATTATCCGCGGTGGCTCTGAAATAGAAATTACTGCAGCCCCACGTATGACAAATATCGATGACGGAACATCTAGATATGTCCTAGGTATCATTAATAAATTTGGTACTAAACGTATCGACCTCTTTAAATCTGTGACATCCTCGGCACAACTGACCTGGAATCTAACAACTACTTCTGCAAAATCTTTAGTTCAACTTCCAACAAAGATTCCGGCGCTTTGGGGCCAAACCTTTGGCGGCGAAAAACGCGATCAAAATGGTCTCGTCGGCGTCGTTGGCGTAGCTCGTGTATCTGGTCAAGCTGCATCGAGTGGTGACTTAACGCCATCGGAACGTCTTGGCACATTTATTTTGATCGTTGCCAGTTTAAATATCTTCGTCGGTCTCTTTAATCTATTGCCGATCCTTCCACTCGATGGTGGACATATGGCAGTTGCAATTGCTGATGAGATTCGCGCTCTGTTTGCCAGATTACGTGGCAAGGCTCGCCCAGCGGCGATTGATGTGAAAGTTCTTACACCGATCACAGCAGTTGTCTTTGTGGTGCTTGCTGCCCTCACTGTGTTGCTGCTCATTGCAGATATTTTCAATCCAATTTCGCTAAATCTTTAACTATAAATCGCCCTGCAATGATTTTTAAGGCAGAATAGCGCCATGGTTGATCTCGGTATTCCTAGCGCCCCACCAGCTCCGCTGCACCCACGTCGTAAGACAAAGCAGCTAAAAGTTGGCAGCATTGGCGTAGGTAGCGACTCTCCAGTTAGCGTGCAATCAATGTGCACAACACTTACTGCAGATGTAAATGCAACGTTGCAACAGATCGCCGAACTTACTGCTGCAGGATGTCAGATCGTGCGCGTGGCCGTTCCAAGTCAAGATGATGCTGATGCGCTGGCGCAGATCGCTAAGAAATCTCAGATTCCAGTAATTGCCGATATCCACTTTCAACCAAAATATATCTTTGCGGCAATTGATGCTGGTTGCGCGGCGGTGCGTGTTAACCCCGGCAACATTAAGCAATTTGATGACAAGGTAAAAGAGGTAGCAAAGGCTGCTGGAGATGCCGGTATCCCAATTCGTATCGGAGTAAATGCCGGTTCACTTGATCCACGTTTACTTGCCAAGTACGGCAAAGCAACTCCTGAAGCACTTGCTGAATCTGCGTTATGGGAAGCATCGCTATTTGAAGAGCACGGCTTCTCTGATCTAAAGATCTCTGTTAAGCATCATGATCCGGTAACGATGGTTAACGCTTATCGCATCTTGGCTTCAAAATGTGATTACCCATTGCACCTTGGCGTGACTGAAGCAGGTCCTGCCTTCCAAGCAACGATTAAATCAGCGACAGCTTTTGGTATTTTATTAGCAGAAGGTATCGGCGACACGATTCGTGTATCGATGTCAGCGCCTCCTGTTGAAGAAGTAAAAGTTGGAATCTCAATTCTTGAATCACTTAATCTGCGCCAGCGTAAGCTTGAGATCGTTTCCTGCCCTTCATGTGGTCGCGCCCAAGTAGATGTTTATACTTTGGCCGAAAAAGTTCAGGCCGGCCTTGAAGGAATGACCGTTCCACTTCGCGTGGCAGTTATGGGATGTGTTGTAAATGGTCCAGGAGAAGCTCGTGAAGCAGACCTTGGTGTGGCATCTGGAAATGGAAAAGGTCAGATATTTGTGAAGGGCCAAGTAATTAAAACCGTGCCTGAAGCGATGATCGTTGAAACCCTTATCGAAGAAGCGATGCGCCTTGCTGAGGAAATGGAAGCCGCCGGAGTTACTTCAGGCGAACCTTCCGTCACAGTCAAGTAATAACGCGATAAGGTTGCGCCCATGTTGCGCATGTCCACCTTATTTCTTCGCACTCTGCGTGATGATCCTGCCGATGCAGAAGTTCCAAGCCATCGCCTCTTAGTTCGCGCCGGCTATATTCGCCGAATCGCAGCAGGTATTTACTCGTGGCTGCCGCTAGGTGTCATCACCTTGCGCAATGTAGAACGCATTATTCGCGAAGAGATGGACTCGGCTGGTTTCCAGGAAGTTCACTTTCCGGCGCTCTTGCCGCGCGAGGCATATGAAGCAACTAACCGTTGGGAAGAATATGGTCCATCACTCTTTCGTCTGCAAGATCGAAAAGGTGGCGATTACTTACTAGGTCCAACCCACGAAGAGATGTTTACCTTGATGGTTAAGGGCGAATATTCATCTTATAAAGACTTGCCGCTTACGATCTATCAGATTCAAAATAAATTTCGTGATGAAGCTCGCCCACGCAGCGGCATAATCCGCGGGCGCGAGTTTGTGATGAAGGATTCATACTCCTTTGATTTAACTGATGAAGGTTTAGATATTTCCTATCAAAAGCATCGTGATGCCTATGTCACCACCTTCGATCGCTTGCACCTGAAATACAACATCGTAAAGGCAGTCTCAGGCGCTATGGGCGGATCAAAATCTGAAGAATTTTTGGCGCCATGCGCAACAGGTGAAGATACTTATGTGCTTTGTCCCAAGTGTGGCTTTGCGGCAAATGTAGAAGCGATGGTTACCAAAGTTGCATCTGTTGATGCCAGCAAAGTTCCAGCGCTGGAGGAGTTAGATACTCCTAATACTCCAACCATTGATTCACTTGTTGCAGTTTTAAATGAGAAATTTGGCGGCGGTTACACCGGAGCTTCGACTCTTAAAAATGTTATGTTGATGGCAGATAACAAGGCGATCTCAGTACTTGTACCTGGCGATCGCGAAGTCGATCTTAAACGTTTACAAGCGGGCTTACCTGGTGTGGAAGAGCTACGCACTTTTGAAGAAGCTGACTTTGCCAAATTCCCAACTCTGATTAAGGGCTACATCGGACCGCAAGATGCTGCAAAATCTGGCATCACTGTTTATGCCGATCCACGTGTTGCACCTGGTACATCTTGGGTTACTGGTGCAAATAAGAAAGATCGTCATGCGCGTAACGTGGTTAACGGTAGAGATTTCACACCATTTGCCTACGTTGAAGCCGCTGAAATTCGCGAAGGCGATTCTTGTCCAGAATGTGCAACTGCAGTTGTAATTGATCGCGCAATTGAAATCGGCCATATCTTCCAATTGGGTCGCAAATATGCAGATTCACTTGGCTTAACGGTGCTTGATCAAAATGGTAAATCACAAGTTGTCACCATGGGCTCTTATGGCATCGGTGTATCTCGCGCAGTTGCAGCTATTGCCGAACAGAGTTATGACGAGATAGGGCTTGCTTGGCCGCTAGAAGTTGCGCCAGCAAAGGTCCATATCGTTGCAACCGGTAAAGAAGATCTGCCCTTTGATACCGCACTGGATATTGGAAATAAGTTAGAGGCAGCAGGTATTTCCGTGATGTTAGATGATCGCCGCGACCCAAGCGCTGGCGTTAAATTTAAAGATGCCGAGCTAATTGGTATCCCAGTAATCATGGTCGTTGGTAAGTCGCTTGCCGATGGCAAAGTTGAACTTCGCAACCGTAAGACTGGCGAAAAATCTGAAGTTCTACTGGCTGATGCAATCTCTGCCGTGACCGCATTGATTGCCTCACTTTCTTAAAGTGTTCGCCGATCTAACTCTCTACACACTTCTCTTTCTTGGTATCGCAGCTTTCGCTGCCGGTCTGATCGATGCCATAGCTGGTGGGGGAGGCTTGATTCAACTCCCGGCGCTGATGATCGGCTTAGCTAAATCTGAAACAGTTGTAATCCTGGGCACCAATAAAGTTCCATCCATATTTGGAACAACGGCCTCGGCGCTGATGTATCGCCGTAACATTAAAACTGACTCCAAATTGTTGGCAACAATGGCGCTACCGGCCTTTCTTGGATCGATGGGTGGAGCATCACTTGCTTCTTATATACCCACTGAAATTCTTAAACCTCTAGTTGTGACGCTATTAATTGCGGTCCTTGTCTACACATGGAAGCGACCACAGCTTGGTCAGATTGAATCACTTCGCCATAGCGAAAGTCTGCGCTTAAAGATTGCAGCCGTTGCTGCCTTGATCATCGGTTTCTATGATGGGCTGATTGGTCCCGGTACTGGCTCATTCTTAGTTTTGACTCTGGTTGCCGTACTTGGCTTTGCCTTTCTATCAGCATCTGCAATCGCCAAGGTAGTAAATGTCGCCACAAATCTGGGGGCAATTATTATCTTCGGCGCAAACGGAGAAATCATTTGGAAGGTTGGTTTAACGCTGGCAATTGCCAACGTTGCCGGCGGGCTAATTGGAGCCCAGATCGCCTTGCGGGGTGGATCAAATCTGGTCCGAAAAGTCTTTATGGGGGTGACGCTAGCCTTGATCGTCAAGGTGGCGATCGATACCTTCGCTACCTTTAATTAATGTTAAACTTATGTCCTAAAAACAATTTAATAATAATTTAATATAAGGAGCAGTAAATGTCTTTGACTCAGTCAATCACAGATTTAATATCTCCAGCTGTTACAGAAGCTGGTTTCTTTCTAGAAGAAGTTCTAATCGCATCCCCTGGTAGCCACCGCATCGTCACTTGCGTAGTAGATGGCCCAACCCCACTTAATCTTGATCAGGTCACCGTTGCTTCACGAGTTATCTCTGAACTCTTAGATACTGCTGAATTTATGGGAGAGACCCCCTTTACTTTAGAAGTTACATCTCCTGGCGTTGATCGCCCACTAACCCAGCCGCGTCATTGGACCAAGAATTTAACTCGCTTGATAAAAGTTACCTTAAGCGATGGTGCGTCAATCACTGGCCGCCTGACAGAATTTGATGAAGTAAGCGCCAAGCTAGTCGAGAATATAAAGGGTCGGATAAAGGAACATACCGTTGCATTTGCCGATATCAAACGCGCCGTCGTTGAAATCGAATTTAACCGTAAAGATGCAATCGATGAATAAATCACAGGTCGATGTCGAAGCGTTAATTGCTTTGGCAACGCATAAAGAGATTCCGCTGGAACAGTTAATTACTGAGATTGAAGCCGGTGTCCTTGAGGCGTATTACCAAACGCTGGAACCAAAACGCCAAGCGCGAGCGGCAATCGATCGCGAAAGCGGTGAGATCTCTATCTTGGTCCCGACCTTTAATGAGATTGGTGAGCGAATCAGCGAAGATCGCGATGAGCCAGAAGGCTTTGCCCGCACCGTTACCTCGACAGTTCGCCAAGTTATCAAGTTAAAGATGCGTGCGACAAATGATGCCGAAATCGTTGGTGAATTTAGCGCATCAGTTGGTGATGTTATCTCTGGCATCGTGCAACAAGGACGTGACCCAAAGATGATTAACGTTAACTTGGGGCGCGTTGAAGGACGTATTCCACCACAAGAGCAAGTACCTGGTGAGATTTACCAACATGGTGATCGCATAAAATGTTTTGTAGTTGAAGTAAAGCAAGGCATGAAGGGCCCAGAGATCATGCTCTCACGCAGCCATCCTGCGTTAGTTAAACAGTTATTCGAGTTAGAAGTTCCGGAAATTAAAGATCGCATCGTAGAAATTATGGAAGTTGCACGTGAAGCAGGCCATCGCACCAAGTTGGCAGTTCGTTCGCATCGCGCCGGTGTATCTGCAAAGGGATCTTTAATTGGACCGCTGGGTGCAAGATCGCGTGCAGTAATGGATGAGTTGCACGGTGAGAAGATAGATATCGTTGATTGGTCAGAAGACCCTGCTGAATTTGTGGCTCAAGCGCTAGCTCCGGCAAAGGTATCGAAAGTTGAAATTGTTGATTTAGCTATGCGTTCTGCCAAAGTAACTGTGCCTGATTATCAACTCTCACTTGCGATCGGCAAAGATGGACAGAATGCGCGCCTTGCTGCGCGCTTGACTGGTTGGCGTATCGATATCCATCCAGACACCCCAGCATCGCCATAATTACCCGCGTATTTAGGTTAATCGGGGCGAGTTCGCTATCCTTTAGCCTTAAGTGATGGTGAGAGAAGCGAAAGTAATGCGATTAAGTATCAAACCGATACGTACCTGCATTGTCTGTCGTAAATCAGAATCTCCGTCACAACTACTTCGAGTCAACTGCATCGATGGGGTCGTAACTCCAACGCAGGGCAGAAAATCTCAAGGTAGGGGAGCGTGGCTACACCCCAAGTGTGGATACGCTGCAATAGAACGGAAAGCATTTAAATGGGCTTTTAAGCTCGATGAGATGCCGGATGTAACTCAATTCAAAAAGTTCTTATCGGAACTTTTAACAGATATGGATGCGAAAGATATGAAACTCAAATGAGCTCGTTCAGATTATGAGGTCGTACAACTAAGGCTCGCATCCCTAGATAAATATCTAGAATAAAGATTGCGGGCCAAGACAGGAGAAA
>CANIAV010000008.1 GCA_947465365.1 Actinomycetota bacterium
AAATATGCTCGTGCGCTAAATTTAAAGCCAGAAGCGCGCTCAGCATCTACTGCAAATGGACCAGTGCCTTGCGCTAATTCCGCCAGCGCTTTCTCAAAAAGCGCATCGTTATCGATAATGATCGGTACGCCTTCGGCCGGTGCCAAAAGAGGAACTGCGGTGGGAGCCGGTTCAGCTTCAATAGGCAGAACTTCTTCCATCATTTCGGTCTTATTTTCCATAATTTATGATCCAGCCACCTAGCAAATTAAATAATCGCAATAGATAAATTACGCCTTACGACGTGCTGCAGATATCGGCGCAACCCCTTCAACCATAGGTGGAAGCCCGGCGACTTCGCCTAAGAGATTGCACCAGGCTAAGACGTGAGCGATCATCTCGTTACTGTCTTTGATAATTGGGCTCCAGGATGCGCGGATTTCAATTTCGGATTCATCATTACGTGGAGATAGCTTTCCAAAGGATGCGCTGGAGACGCGAGTTACAGTTCCACTCGGTGCTGTAAATTCGCAACCGCCGGCGGCAAGTGAATCAAGGAGCCAAGACCAACCGACTTCAGGCAGAAGTGGATCATCTTGCATCGCTTCATCAACATCAGCGCTTAAAAATGTTACGCATCGGAATTCACCTTCCCAAGTATCTTGCCCACCGGGTTCGTGAAGTAATACAAATCGACCTGATGCGATTTCATCTTCAGCATCGCCAAGTAAACCGTTAGAGACATCAGCGGTAAATGCAAAAGAGTAAGTAGCCAATTTTTGCGGAGCCGGAACTTCTTCCAAGATTATTTCTGGTCTTGGGGTCACCGTGCGCAAATGATCGATCATGCGATTAAATTGGGCGACATCCACTGCTTAATTCTAAAGATGGCTCGCCTAGATAAGTGGGAGGCGGGGCGCAGCGCTGTGTAACCTTGCTCTCCATGGCCACCTTATTAGCGCTCTTTTCTAGCGTTCTCTGGGGAACTGCTGATTATCATGGTGGAAAGCTAAGTAAGAAATATCCTGCGATCGCAGTTCTTGGTGTGACGCAAGCAATTGGATTGGCCTTTGGAATTATCTTGGCGCTTATTGGTGGAGATTTTTCCGCAAAGGCTTTTGGAGATGGCGGTTATTTTATTCCGGGAGCATGTGCTGGAGTACTTGGTTATCTTGGCCTAATTTGTTTATATGCCGGGCTTTCAACTGGCCGCATGGGAGTTGTCTCTCCAATTAGCGGTTTATCAGCACTGATTCCAGTTGCTTATGCATTTTTCATTAAGGGCGATCGCTTATCGCTGATACTTTCAATCGGTGCAACGCTAGCAATCTTGGGCGCTTTTTTAGCCAGTGGTCCCGAAATCGCTAAAGATATACCGATCAAGCCGCTGATCTTGGCGCTCGGTGCCGCAGGTGGATTTGGTACTGCTCTTGTCTTTATGGCGATCGGTTCTCAAGGTAGCGCTTTGATGACAATGGTTATGATGCGCGCTACAACCTTCTTTGTCTCACTTGGGATCTTGGCAAAATATCGTACCTTCGGCGGTTTATCTTTTAAGTTATCACCGATTCTTATATTTATCGGGTGTGCAGATTTCTTAGCTAATTTACTTTTAGGTGTAGCTACTACGAAAGGTAATTTAACTCTTTCGATGGTGCTGGGGGCGTTATACCCAATCTTTACCGCGATTCTGGCTTTTCAATTTCTTCACGAGAGATTACATAAAATTCAATATCTTGGAATCGTTGCCGCAGTCGCTGGCGTTGCGATTATTTCAGCCTTCTAGCTTCAATTACCCCGAAGCTAAATCAAATATTTAGCTTCAATAAAACTAGTTCCATCTATCTCTTCACGCTTTACCTCTTGAAAATTTGCTAGTAACTTTTCAATATCTATTGGGTTTTGACCACCAACAACTGAGGTAACGCTTAGATAAATTCCATCTAGAACCTTATTTGCAATTAACTCATTGATTATCGTCGGCCCTGACTCAACCAATACGTTGGGGCCAAATTGTTTTATCCCTTTGGTCAGCGCCGCAGTCGGGGAGAGGTTCCACCAGTGGGCTAGGCGATTGTCGGCCAGTGCGCTAATCATCGAACGCGATGAGATGACAACCGGAACCGGTGTGCGGTGGTAAGGCTCGGTGCGAGCGGTCTGGCCACCGATTAAGAGGAAATCTGAGCTGCGCCGGCGGGTTAAGAAAGCGCTTCGATCGACTCCGGATGCAATGCCCCCAGAATTACCGCCTTTGGTGGTCGACCCATCTCCTCCAACTACAAGGGAAGAAAAGACCGCCATTTCAGAAGGCTAGTGCTTTGAGCCGCCATGTCAGTGGAGGTGGTTATATTTTTTTCATGATCATTTCATGCGATACCTGTGCTGTCCGAGATATTGGATGTGAAGATTGCATCCTTACTTTTTTCATAACGAAAAAGAGCGAACCTGCTTTATGTGAGATTCCTGACTCCACTGCAGATGCCATCGACTTGCTCTCATCCCGCGGAATCGTGCGTCCTCTGCGCTTTAATACCGCCTGATCAGCGAAAAAATCTAAATTCACAGCCTAGCCACGCTTAACCTAAGTTGAGCCTGCGCGTTATCGCCCGTTAGCCTTGTGGTCTTATGTCATATACGGGCTTCACTCTGCGTCTGCGAACTGCTGGCGCAACTGTAATCGCACTTATTGCGATTGCCGCCCCTATCTTTATCGCACCTGCTGCCCAATCCGCGCAAACGCTGGCCCAAGTGCAAGCTCGCGTGCGTCAATTGGAAGAAGAGGCGACAACTGCTGCAGAAGGTGCGCAGGAAGCAAAAGTTAAATTGGCATCACTGAATCGCACACTCGCCGGAATTCAAGCCAAAGAGGCGGTGCAGAGTCAGAGCGTTAGCGCGCTTTCAAAATCTTTAAGTGCAATCGCTGTTGAACAATTTAAGACTGGCGGCCTTAGTCAGAGTTTAGAGCTGCTTTTTTCGGCAAATCCTGCCTTGTATTTATCTGCAGCCGGTTCACTTGAGGCGATTACACGAAAGAAGTCAGTCGAACTTCGCAAATTTCAAGCCGCTAAACAGAAACTTACCGCCACATCATTAACAGTTAATGACAAGTTAGCTTTAGTTAAAGCGACACAGAAAAAACTGGCTGCACAAAGTGCGCAGGCAACTGCCAAATTAGCCGAAGCCGAATCCCTACTTGCTCAACTAAAGAAAGAAGATCGCGAAAGATTGGCGCGCCTTGCCCAAGAGCAAGAAGATGCAGATCAGGCATCGTCACTGGCAGCAGCAAAATCGGCATCGGGAGTATCCGGTCGCGCCGGTAAGGCGTTGCAATTTGCTTTAAAACAAATCGGAGATAAGTACGTTTTCGGTGCAGATGGAATGACTTATTGGGATTGCTCGGGTTTGACTATGCGGGCATATCAAGCCGCTGGAGTCTCGCTCCCTCATTCTTCTCGCGCCCAGTATGGCTATGGCAAATCAATCAAACGCGCCAATCTCATGCCGGGGGATCTCGTCTTCTTTGGTCGCCCAATTTCGCACGTTGGAATTTATCTTGGTGGCGGCAAAATGGTTCACGCACCGCGATCTGGTTCGCGCGTAAAAGTGGCTAGCGCTTCAAGTCTTGGACGCAAGCCATATATCGGCGCACGTCGACTCTAGTTACTGAATAAATTTAAATGAGCAAAAAAACCCTTTGCATAACCAATGACTTTGGCCCGCGCGCGGGTGGAATTGAAACATTTGTGATGGGGTTGATCGAGCGCTTGCCGCGCAATACGGTAATTGTTTATACATCCGCACAAGGTGATACTAAAGATTATGACCAAAAGTGGTTTAACGAATTTGGCGTAAAAGTTATACGTGATCGCTCAAAGATCTTACTTCCGACACCACGAGTATCTCGCGCATTAAGAAAAGTAATTTTGGGCGAGAATGTAAAAGTTGTATTTTTTGGAGCGGCCGCACCTTTGGGCGTTATGGCCGGTGCCGTGCGCAGAGCTGGAGTGCAAAAAATTATTGGACTAACTCATGGCCACGAAGTTTGGTGGGCGAAAATTTGGCCCTTCAATTGGGCGATCCGTTATATAGGTGCCAAAGTCGATCACTTAACTTACTTGGGAGATTTCACGCGCCAGGAGATTTCACGCGCCTTGTCTAAAAAAGCTAGCGCCGCAATGGTAAAGCTTGCCCCGGGAATCGATACTGAACACTTTGCACCACAGAAATCAGCTCTTCAATTACGAGATGCACTTGGTTTAACAGATAAGAAAGTTATCGTAAGCGTTGGACGCCTGGTACATCGCAAAGGCCAGGACTCCTTAATCTCAGCCCTTCCAGAGATTTTGCAACGCCATCCGGATGCACATATCTTGATGGTTGGCGCAGGTCCATATAGAGATCATCTAGAGAAAATGGTTTCGGATTTAAAGGTAGAAGGCGCCATAACTTTTATTGGACGAATCGAACATGGTGACCTGCCGCGATATATAAGCGTGGGGGATGTATTTGCGATGCCATCGAGGTCACGTCTTGCTGGGCTTGAAGTAGAAGGTCTGGGAATCGTTTATCTCGAAGCTAGCGCCTGTGAACTGCCAGTAATAGCTGGTAATTCAGGTGGCGCCCCCGATGCAGTTCTTGAAGGTGAAACTGGAATAACTGTTGATGGAACAAATCCGTCGGAGATTGCGAAAGCAGTCATTTCACTCTTTGATGACCCAGCTCGCGCGAGTGCGATGGGTAAACAGGGGCGGCAATGGATTTACGATAACTGGCGCTGGGAAATATGGGCCAGTAAGTTCAATGAACTGCTTTATACAAACTCTTAAAATAAATTCAAGCTACGTGCTTTTGCGACTGCGCCAAATCTACTTTTAACTTCCAATTTACGATATATCGCGGCCAGATGAGTCTTAAAAGTAGCCTCTGAAATAAACAAGCCTTTAGCTAACTCTTTATTAGTGCCAGGCCGATTTAAGGCTTGCAGCACTGTCATTTCCCTTTGCGTTAGCAGTTCTGCTACTTGCGAATTCTTTAGCGCTGCTGCTAGCCCGGGTGCGTTAAAGTTTTTGGGAAGATCTAGCGAACTCTTAAGAGCTGAAATGACTTCACTCACCGGTGCGCTCTTCTTGACAAATGAACTTGCTCCCGCGCGCATTGCTGCGATTAGCTGGCTTTCATCATCGCTCATCGTCAAGATAACAATCGCCATCTCTTGTGAATGTTTACGAATCCATTGCACGACATCAAGCCCAGATCCATCGGGCAGGTTTAAATCTAGGATGACCGCATTTGGTGACTTGTGCGCAATCTGCGCAAATGCCTCGGCTCGATTTGCCGCTTCGCCACAGCAATTTAGACCAGAAACTTCAAGAGCTCTCTTGATTCCAGATCTAACTGCGGGGTGATCATCTATCAGCAATATATTTGCGGATAGATGAGAATTCATAGAGTTATGGAGACTCGAGTTCCTGAACTATCAGAGCGGCAAGAAAATACGCCGCCGAGTGTTTCAGTTCTCTCCTTTATTCCGACCAAACCCAAACGTGAACTCTCCAAGGTCGCACCTCCTTCGCCGTTATCGCGCACCTCTAGGTAGGTGTGATTTTCAACTTGGCTCAGATGTAATTCAATCTCGCTACCCCTAGAGTGACGCACGCTATTTCGCATCAACTCGGTGGCGATGGCGGTAATTTCCAGCCCCACCGATGGCGGGATATCAAACTCAGCAATATCTAAAACGCTTAGAAGCGGCCCACAAATCTGGGAAGCTATTTTGGTAAGCGCCTCCTGTACTGATTCGACTTGTGCTTGGCGAAGTTGGTACATCTCACGGCGTATCTTTGAAATTAATTCATCTACCTGGAAACGCAGCGAGCGAATTCCCTTACGAACCGACTCTTGCGATTGCGTCGCCGCAAGGAGTAAATCTAATTCGTATCCTAAGGCCACCAAATCTTGCGCGATTCCATCGTGGAGCTCGCGAGCTAATTCAAGGCGTTGTGGAGTGCTCACTTGGCAAAGAGGTCGCTGATTTCTTTAGCAAACTCTTGCGCAACAACATGGCGCTTAATCGAAAGTTTGGCGGTGAGTTGGCCTCCAGCGATCGTGAAATCGGTTGGAAGAATTGTAAATTTACGAATTGATTCAGCTTTACTTACCGCCTTATTTGCTTCATCAACGGCAGTCTGCACAACAGCTATTAGATCTGGATCTTGGGTAAGAGTTGCAATAGTTGCCCCATCCTTCTTATTGGCAACGATCCAGCTCTTGAGTGCATCTTGATCAATAGTTACCAGCGCAGCAATAAATGGCTGGTTATCGCCCACGACCACACATTGGCTAACGAGTGGATGAGCTCTTAAGCGATCTTCTAGCACTGCAGGTGCAACATTTTTGCCACCTGCGGTAACGATAAGTTCTTTCTTGCGTCCAACGATAGATAAGAAGCCATCCTCATCGATCTGTCCGAGATCGCCAGATTTAAACCAACGATCTTCGGTAAATACTTCAGCGTTTGCCGCGTCATTCTGCCAATAGCCGCGCATTACAATCGGGCCCTTAATTAAGACTTCACCATCATCGGCAATTTTGATACTTGTACCGGGGATTGGCTTTCCAACCGAACCAACTTTTAGCGAACCAGTAATGTTTAAAGTTGCTCCAGCTGTAGTTTCAGTTAAACCATAACCTTCATAAATAGTTACACCCGCGCCACGGTAGAAGTGCCCGAGGCGTTTACCAAGCGGTGCGCCTCCGGAGATTGCACCTTCCACATTGCCACCTAGCGCGGCGCGAATCTTTGAGTAAACCAACTTGTCGAATAGCGCATGTTTTAAGGTAAGGAGTGGGTTAAAGCCGCGCTTATCCATCGCTTCGCTATAGGCAACTGCAACTTCTGCAGCCTTGCGGAAGATTTTTCCTTTACCAGCAGCATCGGCTTTAGCTTCAGCGCCGTTGTAAACCTTTTCGAAGATACGTGGGACTGCAAGCACGAAAGTTGGTTTAAAGGATGCAAGATCTGGTTGCAAGCGGCCAACCGGATCGCTGCAATGCGCCAAGTGTAAACCGGCGCGAATCGCACCGATCTGGACCATACGTCCGAATACGTGAGCTACTGGCAAGAAAAGCAACGTTGAACCATTTGCTTTTAGAAATAGATCACTTGCTCCTTCAACAACATTGCCGCACTCAGATAAGAAATTGCCGTGGGTTAGTTGAACGCCCTTTGGCTTTCCAGTTGTTCCTGAGGTGTAGATCAAAGTCGCCAAAGTGTCCGGCAGAAGTGCGTTGCGACGACGGTCGATTTCATCATCACCAATATGAGCTCCTGCTGTCGCAAGCACAGAGAGAACATCTTCGGTCATAGTCCAAATATGTTTGGTATGTGAAGGCAGAATTGAGTTAACTAATTCGCGATGGCTTGGAGTTTCGACGATTAGCCCAACTGCTCCGGAATCGCTCAAGATCCAATCAACTTGTTCTGCAGAAGATGTTTCGTAAATTGGTACTACGCAACCACCGGCAAACCAGATTGCGAAATCTAAAATTGTCCACTCATATCTAGTGCGAGCCATGATCGCCACCCGGTCACCGATCTGGATTCCAGCAGCGATCAAACCTTTGGCTGTTGCCCGTACTTCGGCATCTAACTCTTGAGCAGAAACTTTCTGCCAGCCATCACCAAGTGGGCGCGACATCATCACGCGATTTGGCTCAAACCACGCACGTTCTGTGATCAGATTTGTGAGGTTGCCGGTAGTTGCTGTTGGGACAAGGGCTGGGATCGTGATCTCGTTCATAGCCCTAACGCTAGCGCCCGCTTAAAGAAAAGGGGAGAGGTTGGAAAGTTATTTTTACAGGTAACCTTCGGGCATGAGCGATTTCAGTAGTTCAACAGTTTCCATCGATGCCCCGATCGCCGAGGTCGGCGCCACGCTATTTGCCGTTGAGTCCTACCCCGAATGGTCGGGCGCTTTTAAGAAAGTGGATGTACTTGCAACTGATTCGCAGGGCCGCGCTACAAAAGCCAAGTTAACAGTTGATGCTGGCGCAGTTAAAGATGTCGTCACGCTGGATTTTGATTGGAGCCAAGCGCCAAGCAAAGTTACATTTTCACTCGATGATGCCAACATACTTACCAAGATGGATGGCGCATATCTACTAAAGAGTTTAGACGCTGATTCAACTTCAGTTACATACGAACTTTCAGTCGGCCTATCCATGCCAATCCCAGCGATGATGATTGCAAAGCAAGAGAAATCCACAATCGATAGGGCGTTAAAGCAACTTAAAGAACATCTAGAAGGTTAATTTCGTGGCAAATAACACCATCGGAATCGATGTCGGTGGCACGAAAGTTCTAGGCGGAGTCGTATCCGAAACTGGCGAGATATTAACTACTGCGCGGCGTGATACTCCACGTGAAGGCGGTCGCGCGCTAACGCAAGCTATCGCTGATGTAGCAAACGAATTAGCCCAAGAATTCCCAGTCGACTCAATTGGCGTATCAGCGGCGGGGTTTATCTCCTCTGACCGTAAGACGATTTTGGCGACACCTAATATCGCTGAATGGAATGGCGTTAATTTAGATCGAGAGCTAAATGAAATATTAGGAAAGACTATTGTTCTGGAAAATGATGCTAACGCTGCGGCATGGGGTGAATTTAAATTTGGCGCTGGTCGTGGTCGCAATGACTTAATGCTCTTGACTCTTGGCACGGGTGTCGGAGGCGGTTTAATTCTAGATGGTGCACTCTTTAGAGGAGCCTTTGGAATTGGAGCTGAACTCGGACATATTCGCATAGTCCCCGAAGGACATTTATGTGGTTGCGGTATTCGCGGCTGCCTAGAGCAATATTCATCTGGCTCAGCGCTGCTGCGCCATGCACGTGAGGCAATTAGCGCAAGCCCGGATATTGCCCGTAACTTACTGGCGCGCGGCGATGGAACGTTAGAAGGTTTGAAAGGCCAACACATAACAGATGCTGCTCGCGAAGGAGATCCAGTAGCGATGGCTGCCTTTAACACTATGGCAAGTTATCTCGGCGCCGGAATTGCCTCGTTATGTGCAGTTATTGATCCATCCTGCATAGTTATAGGCGGGGGAGTAATTGATGCGGGAGAGATATTTCTTGGCCCAACTCGCGAAGCTGCGTTAAGGCTGATTCCTTTTAGCGGGAAACATCCATACCCAGAAATTGTTGCAGCAGAGCTTGGCAATCATGCGGGCTTAGTTGGCGTCGCAGACCTTTCGCGAATTTAAAGCGCTACTCCGTCGTCATCTCGGTAAGCGTTACCGTTCTTCCATTTTTTGAGTGATGCAATTGCGGCTTGAAAAGTTTGTTTAATACTTTTTCGCGGGGGATTAGGTGCAACAAATCTATTGTCGTCGACAAAATTATCGAGCTCATCTAAATAAGAAGTTGGCGCTGATTCATCCAACGATAAGCCTTCAACCATAGATTGAAATTCCATGTCGATTAACTCACGTTCAGTGGCATCATCTGGACCATCGGCGCCCTTGTTTTTATCGCTCATAACTCCTGCTCCATGGTTCATATTCGCACATTCCAACCTTTTGACGCTAAATTAGCCTCATGAACAATCTGCCTTATGGCATCTTGCGCGCGTTCTTAACGCCATTTTTGATGATCCTCTTTCGCCCAAAGGTAAAAGGGTTGCGGCACGTGCCCGGAACCGGTCCGGTAATCATCGCTTCAAATCATCTCTCCTTTAGTGATTCCATCTTTATGCCACTAGTTGTCCCACGCAAAGTTACCTTTCTAGCTAAGAGTGAATACTTCACTTCTCCTGGACCCAAAGGTTTGTTAAAGAAGCTAACTTTCATCGCGCTAGGTCAAGTACCGGTAGATCGTTCTGGTGGCCGCCGCAGCGAGGCTGCGCTAATTACCGGACTTAAAGTTTTAGCAGAAGGTAAATGTCTTGGTATCTACCCAGAAGGCACTCGTTCACCAGATGGACGTTTATATAAGGGACGCACAGGCATTGCCCGCTTAGCCATCGAATCTGGCGCGCCAATAATTCCAGTTGCAATGTTTAACACCGAAAAGATTCAACCAACCGGAACGGTAATGCCAAAGGTAATGCGGGTTGAGATGATCTTTGGCGAGCCAATGTATTTTGAGGGCGATTCAACAGATTTGCTTCACCTGCGAGATGTAACTGACAAAATTATGTCTACGATCCAAGAGCTTTCTGGACAAGAATATGTTGATACCTATGCAACGAAGGCAAAGAAGAGCTCAGAAGAAGATGAAGGTTAATTTCCTTCAATCGCTAGCCGTTTAACCAAGTAATTACAGGTATCGCAATCTGGCCCTGCCGCTGGCAGTTCACCTTCAATGACATCAATCAAATCTGAGATTAAAGAGTTAAATTGCGCTTGATCGCGGGTTACATGCAAATAGTGTTGGGTGACTCCAAAACCGTGAGCACCATCAGTGGTTTCAGTGATACCAGCTAACTTCCAGACCAAGAGCCCCATGCTAGAGACGGGAAAAGGTTTTCCTTTATCGGGATTTTCTAGCGCATAGGCATAAGCCTCCAGTTGTGGCGCATAAAACTGGGCGTTATCTCTCTCGGAATCTGAAACTTTGCAATCGATAATGCCGACCGAACCATCGTCGTAATGTGCCAATAAGTCGTAGATACCAAGGATGCGCCAGCGTGTGGCCTTTCCATCTACTTCAATCGGCGCGCTCTTTACCCATTGCCCCCATTGCTTAACAACTCCTGGGGCAAGTGATGGATCTAGATCCGGCATGGATGCACGCCGAAAATGTTCTTCTTGTGCGGCAGAGAGCGGTTTTACGAGAGGGAATTGACCAGGCATTGTGATTTTAAACCAGTACTTAATCCAAAGGCAGCGCTTGCAAATCGATAGCCCAAAAGTTAGATCAGATGGCGCGATAGTGTCGCGGGCAGGTGCAGCGGGCTTTACGATCTTTAAAGTCATGTGGTGATTAAATCACGCACTGCTGACGCAATGACCAATAGACCCAAGATAACCATCACAATTCCACCTGTTGCGCGTAACTTTTCTAAACGTTTCTCATCACTTGCCAACCAGATGCGCGCCGTCCCGGCTAAAAGTCCCCAAGATCCATCTGAGATAAATGCCAGGATTGAAAAGAGTGCACCTAGAAGTAAGAGCTGCGAAGTTACATGGCCACGATCGATATCAATAAATTGCGGTAGCACCGCGGCGTAGAAGACAAGTCCTTTTGGGTTTAGCGCTCCTACCCAGAAACCATCGCGCGCCGAACGCCAGAATGTAGGAACAACAGTTCCCTGATTGCGCATATCTGCAGCATGAATTTTTCGAGCACGAATTGCTGTAACTCCTAAGTAAACCAAGTAGCCACCGCCACCCCATTGCACAGCAGAGTAAGCAAGATGGGATCTGGAGAGAATTGGGCCTAATCCAAAGGCAACGAGCGATGAAAGCGCAAATGCACCGGTGACATTGCCGGCAACTGTAAATACCGCAACTTTGCGTCCCCACGCGATTGCACGAGCTATAACGAATAAAACACTTGGACCAGGCGCCAAGATAATTACCATCGCTGCAATGATGTACTCAAATATGCGGCTCGGAATTACCATTTGGCAATTGTAACCACTAGAAAATGCAGAAGGGGCGGGATAGCCCGCCCCTTCCTCACAGAGTTTTAGAGCTGATATTTAGCCGCTATTTGCTACGCGCATCTGAAATCGCATGGAGTACGCGATAGCCAATAACCGCAACTAGCGTTGCATTTACGATTCCGGTAAATGTGTAATCACCACGTGTCCATGAATAATCAGCGATACCGATTATCAGTGCAGATGCGGCAATTAAGAGATTGGTTGAATCAGCAAAATTAACTTTAGATTCAATCCAGATTCGTGCACCCAAAATGCCGATCATTCCAAAGAGCGCTGTCGATACGCCACCAAGTGCGCCAACAGGTGTTGCGCTAAGTACTGCTCCAAATTTTGGAGAGAGTGAAAGCACGATTGCGCCAGCTCCTGCTACCCAATATGCAGCTGTGGAATAGACGCGAGTTGCCGCCATAACACCGATATTTTCTGCATAAGTTGTAGTTCCAGAACCGCCACCTAGTCCAGCCAGCGTAGTAGCTACGCCATCTGCCATAAGTGCATTACCCATTTGGTTATCTAGATCTTTACCAGTCATTGCAGCCACTGCTTTAACGTGTCCAACGTTTTCTGCAATCAGTACAAGAACAACTGGCAAGAAGAGGATCATCACATTCATATTAAATGTGGGAGTCGTAAACGATGGAGTAGCAAACCAAGCTGCTGCCTGAATTCCCTTGGTATCAACATCTCCCATGATCAGAGCTACTACGTAGCCAACAACCAACCCAAGGAAGACACTGATTCGACTCATAAAGCCTTTAGACATTGCACCTATCAGAGCAATACTGGCCAAGGTAATAATTGCAATGAGTGGATCCTTAGTGAAGTTTCCTTTAGCAGCTCCGGCGAGGTTAAAGCCGATGACCATAACAATGGTTCCGGTAACAACCGGTGGAAGGAGCCAGTTGACCCAACCAATTCCCGCAGCTTTAACTGCAAAACCAACCAGCGCAAGGACAACGCCCGTAAAGACGATGCCGCCAAGAGCAGCTGCCATTCCGCCATTAGCGCCGGCTGATGCAACTGCGGCGCCGATTGGCCCAAGGAAGGCAAATGATGAGCCGAGATAGCTAGGAACTTTATTTCCAGTGATTATTAGAAAGAGGATGGTTCCAATACCGGAGAAGAAGAGAGTCGTAGTTGGTGGAAATCCAGTGATGATCGGAACCAGGAAGGTTGCGCCAAACATAGCGGCGATATGTTGCAGGCCGACACCGATTGTGCGGGGCCAGCTAAGTCTTTCATCGGTAGAGACAACTTCTCCAGCAGAAATAGTCTTGCCATTTCCGTGAAGTTTCCAAGTAAGTAACGACATTTTTTACCTTTCCAAATAAGTTGCTACGAGAGCGTTCACCGTGTGTGAGCACCTATGGAAGGGAAGATTTAATAAGGGTACGACCGCGCCCGCGCTTACTCACAGGACATTTCGGGGCGAGTCGCAATAAAAAACCCTCGTCAGCCGCATTACTGCAGCCAACGAGGGTCGCCCTCACGGAGAGTTGAGGGTTAAATCGTCGCATCCTCAGGGACGCGACGAATGTGCATAAACCCTAGTAATGAGAGTATTAACATCACGAGCGCTCCAGCCAATGAAACAAGGGCTGCAATTGCAGCTATTGATCCCAAAGTTCCGAATGCATAGGCGGTCAATAGAGTGCCGCGCAACATTGTGCCTTTAAATACTGTCTCTACCATTCCTGACTTTGCTGCAGCATCGGCCTTTAGAGCTGGATCAGCAGGACTTGCGGCAAGTGCGGCGCCAGCGGCACGGTTGGCATTTGATGCAGCTGCATAGGTGGGCATCTTTGATAAATGGAATCCAAGATAGTGATCGGCATACATCTGCGCTTGCTTTGCCTCCGTAAGTACTTTATCGCCATTATCAGCGAAGAACTTTGTAACATCTGCTGATTCATCTGGATTTCCAGTCGCTGCTGGAAAAGTTATTTCTTGTGCTTTCAATTGAGAGCTAACCGAATTAGATGCAAAGCCTGCACCCCAATTAAGCAAGCCGGCGGCAATTAGAAGAAACACAGCCAATCCAAAACCAATGGCTGTAACTATTCTGTCGAAACTCTTTCTCTTCATTTTGATCTCTCCCTATTTAAACACCCAACTTTTAGGTGCAAGGCAATTAATACTCCTATAGGGGTAACGTGATTAGTGAAAAGGTAAGGGCTAGCTCTCTACCAAATTTGTAGAGTGCTAGCCCCGAAAAATATGTGATCTAGTTAATGTATTTCGCGATTGCAGAGCGATTGTCCATCAGCTCCAATTTCCAAATGCGAGCAATTCACCTTCAATCGATCAAAAGCGGCATCACCATAATTTGCACGGTATGCCAGGGCAAGCAAGACGCGAATATTTGTATCAGGATCTGATTTTAGATTAAACGCTTTTGCGGAACGACTAATTGTATTTTCAATAACTTTATCGGTATGGGAAGTTTCGCGTGCAATTGCAGAATTAGTCTTTCCTTCGCAGAGCAATCCCATTACCAAATGTTCAAATGGATTGAGCTCTCGTGCAGATATCGTGATATCTCTTGCCATTTTGACCTCTCCGTCGCTTACATTCTGCTCCTTTCTTCCTAGGTTACCAACCAGTAAGATGGTCAAATGTCTGAAATCACCAGCCGCCGCGAGGGCGATATCCAAGTCCTAACCTTTAACCGCCCAATGAAGATGAACGCGCTCACCCGCGAGATGTATTCAGGGTTAGCCAGTGGTTTAAATGAGGCCGCCGGAGATTTCGGCGTTCGTGCGGTTGTGTTGACCAGCGAAGGCGATCACTTCACCGCAGGTAATGACATTGCAGATTTCTTAGCTAATCCACCGACCGGTGAAGATAGCGATGTCGCACGATTTTTAGGTTCGCTACTTGAATTTCCGAAACCGCTAATTGCCGCCGTTAAGGGCAATGCTGTTGGAGTCGGTACAACGATGCTGCTTCATTGTGATGTCGTAATTTCATCTCCATCTGCAAAATTCTCCATGCCATTTGCTTCCCTTGGTTTAGTACCAGAGGCTGGGTCAAGTTATCTCTTTCCACTGTTAGTTGGTTACCAGAGAGCTGCTCGAATCTTTTTCACCGGCGAAAGCTTCGATGCCGAGAGCGCACAAGAGATGGGACTCGTCGCATCGATAGCCGCAGATCCGTTACGTGAAGCGATGGAACTTGCCAACCGAATTGCTAAAAATCCACCGCAGGCGATGATTAATACCAAGGCGCTATTAAAGGCGAGCAAACACGATTCGGTAGCCGCAGTTATGAAGGCCGAATTCGAACTCTTCTCACTGGCGTTGCAATCGGAAGAAGCGATGGAAGCATTTATGAACTTTATGGCAAAGAAGGGTAAGTAATGACTATCACTGGAGACCTATCAGGCAAAAAGATCTTTATTACTGGAGGATCACGTGGAATAGGACTTGCGATAGCGCTACGCGCTGCCCGCGATGGCGCATCGATTGCGATCGCGGCCAAGACGACAGAGCCCAACCCAAAGTTGCCCGGCACTATTCACAGCGCAGCCGAAGAAATTCGCGCAGCTGGTGGCACAGCACTTGCTATCCAATGCGATTTACGCGATGAAAATCAGATCACTGATGCCATTGCACAAACCGTTGCCGAATTTGGTGGAATTGATATTTTGATTAATAACGCCAGCGCAATTAATTTGA
Organism: Actinomycetota bacterium; assembly: GCA_947465365.1. Lineage (GTDB taxonomy): Bacteria > Actinomycetota > Actinomycetes > Nanopelagicales > Nanopelagicaceae > Planktophila. Next base: position 15,324 of record CANIAV010000008.1, read on the forward strand.
CGCCAACGGAGGCCACTCCAGCTAAGCGATTTGACCTGATGTTTGATGTAAATGTGCGCGGCACCTTCTTAACTTCACAAGCTGCTATCCCACATCTGCGCGCATCAGCTGAAGCGGGGCGCAACCCACATATCTTGACCCTGTCACCACCGCTTTCCATGAAGGCG
>CANIAV010000009.1 GCA_947465365.1 Actinomycetota bacterium
ATCACATTTACTAATCCAGGTTTATTAACGGTAAATACGGGAGCACCATCGACGCTGCGCGTCCTTTCTAGACGCACACCGTCTTGAATGGCGCGCCATCCACGACTGTAATTCTGGGTCACCGTCAACTCCCCCGGTGAATTAACTGTAATTCCTAAGATTCCCTGAGAAAGGACTGACTTCTTTCCATCCAAGTCAGTAAAAATAAACTGTCCAGTGTTTACCGAAATCTTCCAAACAATACCCACATTTGTAGATGAGGCTCTTGTAAATCCTCCGAGGCCATCTACTACGCGCACAAAATTCTGATCTACTGGACTTTTGAGAAAGAGGTACTTGATTCCATTTATTGCAAATGTTGAACTAGCAGTAAGTCCGCTACCGTCGGCAAGCTCCCTTACTGCATTTGAGATTTGCACGTTTTCGCTAGGCGCCATATCTGGTTGCGCAATTGCCGCATCGCCACCGCGCGCTAAATAATAATTGAGCGAAATTTCCTCACCGACTGTGCGGGGACGAATCACCAAAGTTTTCGCATCGCTCTCAATTGCCAGAAATGGTGGCAGCACAATCTCTTTCCCAGTTTGAAGTGGTGAATTTGCGCCGCTAGTTACGATCCAAGATATAGATGAAAGGGAGTAAATGGCGGTAAAAACCAAAAGTATTCCAGCAGAGATATGTCGGTAATTAATATTTGTGGTTACCAACCGTTCGCGCAATTTATCCAACATAATCACAGATGCGCTAACTGCGGCCAAGGTGGCCAGAGATAAGAGCGTTCCTGCATAAAATTGAGTTGGAACAGATGTACCGTTACCTGTAATCGATACTGCGCTTAATAAAACAGCGGAAAGTAGTGCGATGAAACCAAGTTCGGCGACGAAGCGAGCACGTGTGGAAGAAAATAGTGATATCGCCAGAATAATTGTAAGTGGACTTAAGAGATATATTGGAAGTGAACCTGGACCACCAGGATTTCCAGCCAGCGCTAAGTTCGGGCCTCCACCTGGAATCAAAAAGCCAGAATCAATCAATAGCCGCTTTGGGTTTACTAGAAGTTCAAAACTCCAAGGAGCGCAGATAAGAAAGGGCGCCAATAAAATCGCAATCCTTCTATAAAGACGTTTATTGAAGAGTTCTTGGTTTACGCCCTGATCGGCTGCGGCGTAATCGCGAAATATAGCCAAGCCAGTAAATAGAAACCCAAAAATAAATAAGATCGGTGAGAACGCAATTAGCACCGTGCAAAGGAGCGAGATTCCAAAGACGCGGCGCCAAGTGAATTCGTTCAACTCAAAGATCCCGCGGGCGGCAATTATCAAAAGTGGTAGCAGAATCAATACAACTATTGTGCTCAGGCGCCCGGAATTAATCGCAGAGATTGCTACTGGAGAAATTGCATAAAGCAGTGCTGACCCAGCTGTTAGCCAGCGATTATTGGAAAGTCTGCGTAATAATAAATAACCGCTTCCGGCAATTGCTAACGGGGCGGTGAAGAAAAAGAGCGCGGTGAATAACTGCACATTGCCCAAAAATGGAGTTGCAGCTAGCGCTAAGAAGGCTAGCCAAGTAGGTGCAGCCGCGGATGTTCCCATTCCAATTGAGTGCCAGCCGCTGGAGTAGATATTCCAGAGTTCGCTTACTCCAGCAGGTTGTTCGGGCAACGCTCCCCCGGATAGCGCACCGAAGCGATTGCGAGACCAAATAAGAGTTAAGAGAAAGAGAAAGGTTGGTAGCGCCACCAATGGGCGCTTGATGAGTGAGAGCCAATTGCGGTTAGTGGCCGGAGTCAGTAAATCTTCTTCATCTAAATTTTCATCTAGCACAGATACATCACGAACTTCAGTGATTTCATCTGGAAAAATCTGAGTACGAATATATTCGGCAGATCGGGAAACCGATAGACGAATCTGCGACCAACGTGAAGGAATGAACTTTAAGGCGATTCCGGATGGAACTAAGCGTTGTGAACGTCGCACCTTTCGTGCAGTAAGTAATTCTCCAGGATGCAATAAGAGCGCGCCGACTGCCAAGAGCTCATCGCTGGCGTAACCAGGTAACTTCGCAAATAAGAATCCAATTGAGCGAAAGAGCGCACCTATTAAAAGTTGCAACGTTAGCAACGGCAGGCGCCACCACGAAGAATTCGCTAAGAGAACATAGGCAGCATTGCGCCGATCCAGTAAGAGTGGACGATGCAAGAAAGCTTCGGCTACATCAACAGCGCGCCGTTCATTTGCCGATGCTTCGGCGTGAAATGCAACTGCATTAGAGACTGCAATCGCGGCAAATCCGGCAGAATATAAACGCCAGCCAAAATCTACATCGTCGCGGAATAGATCTAGATTTGGATCAAAGCCACCGAGTTGTTGAAAAACATCTCGCCGGATAAGTGCCCCAGCTGTGCTGACTGCAAGCACTTCGTGAACTCCATCGCGTTGACCTTGATCGTATTCGTCATCTTCAAGGCCAGTCCAACGGTTTCCATTTGCTGCGATGCTGATGCCAATTTCCAGTAGATGTGTCCGATTATGCCAACCTAAAATCTTTGGACCAGCCATCGCAACGTTAGGTCTAGTTTCGACTTCTGTAAGTAAATTCTCTAACGCATCCCGTTGTAGCGAAATATCGTCATGAATAATCCAAAGCCATTCGTTTTCTGGAGCAACGAGTGCAGGAAGTGTTGCAACCGCGTGAGATATCGCTTCGCCAAATCCAGTATCGCGATCCATGGTTAATACTGGAATTCGCGCGCCTTTGACTAACTTTGCCGACGAATCAAGCGATCCTGTATCAACTGCAATTACTTGATCAATCTGTCGAGTTTGCGAAGTAAGAGAAACAACAACTTCAGGCAACCAAGTTGCGCCGTCGTGAAGTACAAGAATCGCAGTGACGCGATGTGAACTCATGAGAGTTACGCTGGGCGGCGCTTCAAACGGCGACGCTCACGTTCGGAGAGTCCACCCCAGATTCCAAAGCGCTCATCATGTGCGAGCGCATATTCCAAACATTCTTGGCGAACATCGCAAGAAAGGCAGACGCGCTTTGCTTCACGAGTTGAGCCACCCTTTTCAGGAAAGAATGCTTCTGGATCTGTTTGTGCGCAAAGTGCGCGTTCTTGCCAGGAGAGCTCAATGTTCTCTCCGTTTGCTAATTTAATTGATGGTCCAGCAGTAGGGGCTGTTGGATTGCCAGTAGGTGTAGCTTCTGGACGAATCGGCATCGACTAATCTCCTCAAGACCTTCGGGGCTGCACCCTTAATTGGGCACGGCTTCTCTAGAACGAATTACACGCTTGTAATCCCTTTAAGTCAAGCCCAAGTCGCGCGTAGATACCTGCAAATAACGCTCAATTTCGCAGATTTATCGACTTATTGGGGTGAAATTGGCAGATTTTCTGTCGGTGAAATGTATTTTTCTACGATTTCAGAATCTGCTGCAACCATTGAATTGTGAAGGATAAATGAGTCGGCGATGGTGCAGTTATCGCCAATTACTACCCCGTCGCCGATAATTGAATTGGTGATCGTGCAATTTGCACCGATGATTGAACCTAGGCCAAGACTCGTTCCGCCGGTCAATAACGATCCCTCGCCAATTTTGCTGCCCGCGCCAGCTAGAAAACCGGCGCCGACGATATCGCGTGAGCCTTTAAAGAGCGCTGCTGGAGTGCCGATATCTAGCCAATAAGACTGCTCGCTATAACCAAAGACGGGGCGAGCACTTTTAACTAATTGCGGAAAAGTCTCACGTTCGATGCTGACAACTTTGCCAGCTGGAATCTCAGAAATTACAGATGCATTAAAAATGTAACAGCCAGCATTAATAGCATTTGTTACCGGATTTTCCATCTTCTCTAGAAAATCTACCACTCGCCCATTTGCATCAGTTGGAACGCAACCAAATGCCCGAGCATCTGCAACTTCAATTAAATGAAGAGTCGCATCTGCTTTATTTGCGCGGTGAAAAGCGAGTTGAGCAGCAATATTGTGGCCGCTTAAAACATCTCCATTAAATATGACAAATTCTTCCTTTGAATCTGCAAAGTCAACTAGCGCTGCCGCATTGCGAATTGCACCACCTGTGCCAAGCGGAACTTCTTCTACCGCATAAAGTAACTTCATCCCCCATTTAGATCCATCACCAAAATATGGGGTAAAGATTTCCGAGAGATAAGAAGTAGCTAAAATTACAGTGTTAATTCCCGCTTTCTTGGCAGCCAACAGTTGGCGCTCTGTTACGGGTAAGCCACCAACGGGCAACATCGGCTTTGGAGTTTGATTGGTAAGTGGTTTTAAGCGCGTTCCCATTCCCCCAACTAGCAAGATGCCGATAGCCATTATTTAACGCCCTGACGGATACGAGCTGCTGCATCAACTATTTGCTCATCAGTTGCCGTCATCGCAACTCGAATATGTGATGCGCCTTTGTCTCCATAGAAAGAACCTGGTGTTGCCAAGATTCCGAGGCTAGCTAGCCAATCAACTGATTGCCAGGCATCTTCAGATCGCGTGCACCAGATATAGAGACCTGCAACTGATTCATCGATTTGAAAACCTGCGGCTTGCAACGCTGGGGCAAGTATCGCCCGACGCGCGTTATAGCGCGCACGCTGTTCTGCAACATGTGACTCGTCACTTAAGGCAGCAACCATTGCATTTTGAATCGGCAGCGGAACCATCATTCCGGCATGTTTGCGTACTTCCCGAATTTGTGTGATTAACTTTGCATCTCCAATTAAGAATGCCCCGCGATAGCCAGCCATTGATGAACGCTTGGAAAGTGAATGCACGACTAAAATATTTGAGTTATCACCATCGGTAAATTTCAAAAGTGATGTTGGGGTGGTCTTGTCACCAAAATCGATGTAACACTCATCGCAGACCAGCACTGAATCGTTAGCTCTGGCCCATTTGATGGCTCCACGTAGTTCTGCTTCCGAATGAACGCGTCCCGTTGGATTACCTGGCGTATTTATCCAAGCAAAATCAGCGCTTGGCCAAGTATCTGCATCTATTCCGACAGCGATCGGTTGTGATTGGGCAAGCAGTGCACCAACTAAATAGGTTGGGTAAGCAACTTCTGGATATATAACGCGCTTGCTTTCCAGGATTGTTGGCAGCCATGCAACCAATTCTTTAGATCCGATCACTGGCAACACATCAAAGTCACCAGTTGCACCAAGATGGTTCACTGCCCAATTGCGAATTGCTTCTTGCAAATCCTTCGTCCCAGCTGTGACTGGATAGCGCGGTGAATTTGTACTCGCGCGGAGCGCGCTTTGAATTATCTCTGGGGTTGAATCAACTGGTGTGCCTTGCGAGAGATCGATAATCCCTGCTGCATGTGCGCGCGCCTTTGTCGCATAAGGAGCTAGCGCGTCCCACGGAAAATCCGGTAATGGTTGGCGCATGATCCGAATTGGGATAAGGCTTTGCTTAAATTATTCTTTAGGTGGAAGTGCTGCGATTGTTGGGTGATCGCTATTCGTTAGTCCGACTTTGGCTGCGCCACCAGGTGAACCAAGCTCAACGAAGAATTCAGTATTTACCTTCGTGGCATCCTTCCATTGCGATGGAATGTCATCCTCGTAATAAATGGCTTCTACTGGGCAGACTGGTTCGCAGGCGCCACAATCCACGCACTCATCAGGTTGGATGTAGAGCGAGCGCGCTCCTTCATAGATGCAGTCAACTGGGCACTCTTCAATGCAGGATTTATCCTTCACATCAACGCACGGTTGGGCAATTACATAGGTCACGAGCTAACCTCCAGATTTGATGGCGCCTTAGAAAGCGCTTGCTGCTAAGGCGCTTATTCTAACCATGCGCTGGCGGCGTTGCCCGATTAAAGTAAAGACATGACCGAGGTAGCCCCGAAATCTGCGCCACAACTTATCGCCGCGGTCGGCAAGCGCGTAACAATTCGTCTACATGAGCCAGGTGGTGGCTATCGGGATATCGTCGGTTTGCTGCAGAACGAGCGCCAAATCATTAACTCAAAATCAGAAGTAATCTCATTTTTACCTGATCAAATCGCTATCTGGCGTGAGATAAAACCGCTCCCTGATTTAGCCGGAAAGGGTGCACCGCTTTCGCAAAGGATTATCGAGTTAGAGAAAATTTCGGATGCAACGTGGCCGGCTGAAAGAATTATCGAATATGGAAAATGGCGACTGCGAATTTCCGATGGTTTTACGATGCGGGCAAATTCTGCTCTTCCACTTGGCGCAGCTCCTATTGGTGAGCCACCAGCACCGCTAAGCGTTGCCGTGCAATATGTAATTGATACCTACCGGGCCAATAACTTAACTCCCACTTTCACAATGCCACTGCCAATTTATGAAGAGTTAGATAATTACCTGGCAGAAGCAGGTTGGCGAATCAAGGTTGGTGCTGATTTCTTAATTAGAGATATTGGCGAGCCAGAAGTGGCAATTGGCAACGGCCTTACAGTTGAAATTTTAGATTATCCATCTACACAGTGGCTGGAAGTTCAATCTGATCAGCCATTAGATAAAATAATGCGCAGATATCCAGCGCGTTATGGGGCAGTTAAATCCGGTAGCGAAATTATCGCAGTTGGAAGAATCGCAACCTCAGGAACTTGGTCACTTGCCACAAGGTTATTTGTGGCACCGGATCATCGCGGTCGAGGAGTTGCAAAGATTCTCATGAACCACCTCATGGCTGCCGCAAGTGGCGATGGAGCAAGGAAAATTGGTCTGCAAGTAGATATCGAAAATGGCGCAGCGCTAGCCCTCTACCAGTCGATGAATTTTAGATCGCATCACAAGTATATTTACCGCGTTTGGGATACTCAGGAAGAATAGAAATGGCATCGAATTGATATCTATCTACGACACGCTTTCACGTGCGCTGATGCCCGTACCCAATAAAGAGCAAACGGTAAATATCTATTGCTGCGGACCTACCGTCTATCGCGATGCACATGTAGGAAATTTGCGAACCTTTCTCTTAGCCGATCTAATTGTTCGCGCCCTAAAAATGGATGGCCAAAAGGTTAAGTTGATTCAAAATATTACTGATGTGGGCCATATGTCGGAAGATTTTCAAGGCGAAGATAAATTGCTGCAGCAGGCGCAATTAGAAAAACGCGATCCTTTTGAGATAGCTCGTAAATATGAAGCTGGTTTTCATCAAGATCTCAAGCGAATAAATATTCTTGCCGCAGATTCTTATCCCCGCGCTAGCGAAACCATTGATCTGATGTTGCAAACTATTGCAACGTTAATTTCCAGTGGCCACGCCTATGCAACAGATCAAGGTTCGGTCTACTTTGATGCGCGCTCTTTCCCTGGTTACGGAGCTATCAGCGGTAATAAGTTAGATGCGTTAAAACCTGGTCATCGCTTTGAATATGGCGATGAAGGAGATAAGCGCTTCCATGCTGATTGGGCGCTCTGGAAGTCTGCGGGCAATCGCACCGAGATGGTTTGGGAATCACCTTGGGGCAAAGGATTTCCCGGTTGGCATATCGAGTGCACGGCGATGTCACTCAAATTATTAGATTCGCGAATTGATCTCCACGTCGGTGGTATCGATCTACGTTTTCCGCATCATGAGAATGAACGGGCGCAATCAAATGCGGTAATTGGCCATGAAGCAGTTGCAATGTGGGTGCACGGCGAACATCTCTTATTTGAAGGTCGCAAGATGTCCAAGAGCTCTGGCAATGTAGTTCTCGTGCAAGATCTAATTACGCGCGGCTTGGATCCGCTAGCCCTTCGCTTTGCACTTCTTGAAAATCGCTATCGATCTCAGATGGATCTAACTTGGGCGGCCCTTGATGCCGCAAATGCCACCTTACGTCGCTGGCGCACTGCAATGGCGACTTGGGGAGATAGCGATGAAGTTATTGCAGATGAAGAAATCACTACAGCAATTGCCAAAGATTTAGATACGCCGCGAGTCATGCTCAGATTACGCACGATTGAAAAGAGCACATCCCACGCAGATGCAACGAAGCGCGCCATATTTCTCCACGCAGATGCTTTGCTAGGACTTGATTTAAATCGTCCTATCGAGGTACATCCTTTAACTCCTGAACAATCTGAGCTATTAAACTCCCGCGCCGCAGCACGTATCGCTAAGAACTGGAGTGAGAGCGATCGATTACGTGACTTATTAGCGTTAGCCGGAATCGCAATTAACGATGGACCAGATGGGCAAAGTTGGAGCTGGATTTAATTTGCCGGTAGCGCAATCGCCGCTATCAAAGCGATAAATGAGAAAAGTAAGAAAGTATTTCCGAGTGAATTACCCTGAATTAAAATCTCTTTGCCGACCCCAAATGAAGCGCCTTTCCAGAATATGACTACCCAGCCCAGAGCAGCTATCGCCTTATAGGAGCGTTTTCCGTAGGTGCGACCGATCGACCAGATTGCAAGAAAGCTTCCGATAATTGAAAGTGCGATTCCAAATGGTGGTGCAAATAAGTGTAAAAATATGGCAGCGACGCCTGTGGCAACTCCGACTATGAGAGCACCAAGTGATTTCATTTAAAGAATTACTCCAGAAAATAAATCAGATTCGCGACCGCTGGAATCAAATGGTGCGCACTTCTCGCCTTTGACGAGGGTGTAGTACTCGTGTCCCCAAACTTGCAGCCCTAAATTATTGGAAAGGGCGAAGAAGGGTCCATCTAGCGCGATTTGTGTGTGGTGGGCTTTCATCGCCGCTAGCTTTGCCTCCACATATGAATTTCCATCAATGAGTGTTGTTACAAAGGAATCATCTTTAGCAAAGGGAAGATCGTCAACGCTTTCGGCTCCAAAGAAATCAGAGCCAAGTTCCTTCATCTTCGCCATACTTTCGGCGAGTACCGATTTTGGCATGGTGTTCCAGTAAATCTTTTGAATTTTCCAATTAGATTTCTCGCTAGCTCGCATCGCCACGCGATGGGCTTGGATATGGTCAGGATGGCCATATCCCCCGATTTCATCATAAGTAATCAAAATGTGTGGCTTAACTTCCTCAATTACCTGGACTAAGTAATCTGATGCAACTTCGAGATCTGCCTGCCAGAAGACATCTGGGCGGTTATTTTGCTCGGTGCCCATCATTCCGCTATCGCGATACTGTCGTTGACCTTGCGCTAGAAAGCGAAAGTCTTTGATGCCCAGAGCCTGCATTGCGTTAGCGAGTTCGGTTTCGCGATGTTCGCCTAATTTATCTGTCGCAGAGCTGGCCAGGTGAATTAATTCTGGAGTTAGAACTTCTCCTTCTTCGCCGCGTGTACAAGTTACCAACGTTACTTGCGCACCGAGAGCGGCATATAAGGCCATAGTCGCGCCGTTATTGATGGTTTCATCATCTGGATGGGCGTGTACGAGAAGTACTCGATATCCTGCGTAAGAGTTAAGCATCAATAAACCGGTAACGACTTATCTATTTGCTTGGCCCAAGCGATGACGCCTCCAGCAACGTGCGTTGCATCAGCAAAACCTGCGCTCTTTAATATTGCCAGACATTCAGCAGAGCGAACCCCGCTCTTGCAGTGCAGAATAATTGGCTTATCTTGGGGCAGCGTTGCCAAGACTGTTCCATCTAAAAATCCTTGCTTAGGAATTAAATGAGAGCCCGGAATACGCACAATTTCAAATTCGCTTGGCTCACGGACATCGACTAGATAGAAATCAGCTTTTGCATCTATCTTGGCAGCTAGCTCTGTTACTGAAATTGTCGAATCTTTGACCGCTACTTCGGCAGCATCAGAAAGTACGCCGCAGAAAGCTTCGTAATCTGGAAGTAAGTCAGTCTGGGTTGGGTTATCGCCACACAATGGACAGTTAGGATCTTTACGAACTTTGATCTTTCTAAATGTCATATCTAGCGCGTCATAAATCATCAGTGAACCAATTAGCGGTTCGCCAATTCCGGTTATGACTTTGATAGCTTCAGTTGTCTGGATTGAGCCAATAGTTGCACAGAGGACTCCGAGTACTCCGCCTTCTGCACAACTTGGGACCATTCCGGGTGGTGGTGGTTCAGGATAGAGACAGCGGTAACAAGGTCCGTATTCGGCCCAGAAAACGCTGGCTTGTCCATCGAAACGATAGATCGAGCCCCAAACGTATGGTTTTTTAAGAATTACGCAGGCATCATTTACGAGATAGCGAGTTGCAAAATTATCGGTTCCGTCAACGATGATGTCATATTGTGAAAATATCTCTTTCACATTTGAATTATCGAGTCGAGTTTCATGTGTGATTACATTTACATTTGGGTTTATCTCAGAAATTTTTGCTTTAGCAGATTGCGCTTTGCTCTTTCCGATATCGCTTTGGCCGTGAATGATCTGGCGCTGTAAATTTGATTCATCGACGGTATCGAATTCAACGATTCCAATAGTTCCGACACCAGCTGCGGCAAGATACATCAGCGCCGGTGAACCGAGCCCGCCCGCGCCGACACATAAAACTTTTGCATTCATCAACCTTTGCTGCCCAGCCATTGCGACATCCGGAATAATCAAATGGCGGCTATAGCGACGCACCTCATCGACTGTCAGCGCAGGTCCAGGTGAGACTAGCGCTGGTGGTTTGATAGGAAGGTTGGTCATAGCGCCATTCTGCCGTAGCCGATGAATGTGCGCCAATTCGCTGAGTTAGTTGCATTACCTGAAATAGATAGGCTGCAAATCGTTCTCATCTGCAATTGATCTTTCTTTATTACAACTAATACCTCTACGATATGCGCAATGACTACTGTAGATACCAATGCTAAAGGCGATAAGGCACGCCTACCGCGCGATGAACGCCGCGCAATTTTACTAACTGCCGCCCTTGAAGTCTTTACCGCGGCCGGGTATCACTCTGCCGCCATGGATGAGATCGCCGATCGCGCCAATGTAAGTAAGCCAGTTCTCTACCAACATTTCCCATCAAAGCTAGATCTATATCTAGCCGTCTTAGATTTGCATATTGATTCGCTGGTCTTTGAGCTACAGAAAGCGATCTCTTCAACTCCCGATAACTCAAAGCGCGTGCATGCCACAGTAGTTGCATACTTTGCATTTATTGAAAATGAAGGTGAAGCTTTCCGCTTACTATTTGAAAGCGATATGAGCGTTGAACCTCAAGTTCGTGAGCGTTTAAATCGTATGACTTACGATTGTGCCGCCGCAGTAAGTGCGATCATTTCCAACGACACTGGCTTACCTCAAGAGGTTGCGATGTTGCTCGGCGTTGGGCTAATCGGCTACACGCAAGTTACTGCGCGTCATTGGTTAGAAAGAGATAGCAAGCTCACTCGCCAGCAAGCCGTTGAATTAGTTGAAAACTTAATGTGGCGGGGTATTTCAGGATTCCCGCTCTCCGATACTGAATAAGAGCAAGTAAGGCGGCTTTTTTCGAGAATCGCCCTATGCGTTTTGGCGATAGGATAGTTATATGAGTACAAAGAAGTCAGATGCTGCACAAAGCACACATGTCCGCATCGCAATTGCCAATATCTCAGGCGAACTATTTTTCGAGACAAATTCCTCAGTTGCCGATGTAAAGGCTGCTGTTGCTGCTGCCATCGCAGCCAATGGAACGCTCTCGCTCCAGGATCTACGTGGCCACGAAATTGTGGTTGCCGCTAGCAAGATCGGCTTCGTCGATATCGGTGTCGCTGCCGATCGTCGCGTCGGTTTCGGCGCACTTTAAGGTGTCGATAACTTTCGCTGATCTACCGCTGCGGCCAGAAACTCAAGCAGCGTTAGCAGAACATGGCTTCATATCTCCCTTTCCAATTCAAGAGATGGTTCTTCCAATCGCACTTGGCGATGGCGATGTAATTGGTCAAGCCAAGACTGGTACCGGCAAGACGCTAGCCTTCGGTATTCCGCTAATTGAACGAGTAATCGCACCGCTTGATAAAGAATGGGCAGATTTAGCAGCTAAAGGCCTTCCTCAAGTTTTAGTTGTTGTTCCAACGCGCGAACTTTGTGTTCAGGTAACAAAAGATATTGATGAGTTAACCGGTAATCGCGGAATCCGCACATTGGCAGTTTATGGTGGCCGCGCCTTTGAGCCACAAATCGAAGCGCTAGATAATGGCGTTGAAATTGTAGTTGGAACACCTGGCCGCCTCCTAGATTTATATCGCCAAGGTCAATTGAAATTAAAGGAAGTCTCGCGCGTTGTATTAGATGAAGCCGATGAGATGCTTGATCTTGGTTTTCTGCCAGATGTAGAAAAGATTTTTACTAGCACCCCTAACCGCGCGCAAACCATGCTTTTTTCAGCGACTATGCCTGGCGATATCATCGCTTTAGCTCGTCGCTTTATGAATCAGCCGATCCATATCCGCACGCAAGATAATGAAGATGAAGGCGCCGTTGTTTCCCGAATTAAGCAACATGTTTTACGGGCACATGCGCTAGATAAGATTGAAATGCTGGCCCGTATTTTGCAAGCAGATGGTCGCGGACCAACCATCGTCTTCTGTCGCACTAAACGTACTTGCCAGAAGACTTCTGATGATTTATTAGAGCGTGGTTTCCGCGCCGCATCTATCCATGGCGATCTCGGTCAAGGTGCGCGCGAGAAGGCGTTAAATGATTTTAAAGCCGGTAAATCTGATGTGCTGGTAGCAACTGATGTTGCCGCACGCGGAATTGATATTGATGGAATTACCCACGTTATTAACTATCAATGTCCAGAAGATGAAAAGACTTATGTCCACCGTATTGGCCGCACCGCCCGCGCTGGTGCAGATGGCATCTCAGTAACTTTTGTCGACTGGGATGACCTAGCTCGATGGAAGATGATCGATACCGCACTGGTCTTAGGTTTGGGAGAACCTGAAGAGACATACTCTTCCTCAGAACACCTCTACAAAACTTTAAATATTCCGGCCGGTTCAACTGGGCGAATCACGAAGCAGAAGCCTGCTGCACAAAGTAGCAAAACTGAGAGTGTTGCCAAGGTAAGTAAGCCAGCCGCCGAGCGCACAGCGCGCAATCGAACTAGAACTAAAAAGTTCTCTTCGTAACTTCGCCTTACTCCAGCCCTAATATTTCTAATATCGAGTAAGTGGCGCTGCGGTAACTTTCGGCGACATCGCTATCTTTTGCCGCCGTCAGTACTGAGCGAGTTTGGTGTGCATTTTCATCAATTTCGGTAGATCGAACTAGAGAAACATCTAATACTGGAGCTACTTCGGCAAAATTCACCTCACCTCGAGCAATTGCAGTTACTTGGGTTTTAGTCAATGCCCGCAATTGCAAAAGCGCCCGTAGCGAATGAAGCGATTCATCAATCGGAGTAAATATCTGATCGGCCGCAGCCAATGCGAGTTTTAAGGGCTGAGTAAGTGAAGGCGCAACATCTAATACAACCAAGTCATAGGCTTTTGGTAGATTTTGTAAAAGCGTAGCAAGTGAGCCTTCATCTAAACTGGTAGTCAACCGAGAATCTGCGGCGATGAAATCAAAGCGTTCGCTAGTTGTCGTTAAGTTCTCGGCAACTAACTTAGATCCAGTTAAATAATCGGTAATAGTTAGGCGCGGATTTTCCAGACCCAATCTAAAGGTAAGGGCGCTACCTGGATCTAAATCAATAAGTAAAGTTTTCTTTCCGAATTCGGATGCAGCAACGGCAATTGCATGTGCCAATGTGGTCTTTCCTACACCACCGGCCGGGCTGGCAATTGCAATAACCTTCATTTAACGCTCGCCATATCCCAGCGCTGTAGCGCTGCTTTATAAACAGGTGGGGCCAAAATCGCATCTGGAATAACTCCAATAGTAGTTCGAATCGCTTTCAACGAAAGATCAGTCGCAAAGTTTTGCCCCGGAAGATTAGGTGTTCCATAAAGGGCGCGTGCCCAAGCAGGTAGCGAACTGCCTGCTAACAAGGCAAGGGATGCCCACGCAGGAGCTGCCGGAGTTGCAAAGCGAACTGCAGTCGGTAGCGGTGGAATTGTTAAGAAGAGCGCAGCGCGTTTGGCGTCATCGGATGCGCTTAGTTCTGGAGAAATATCTTGAAAGTATTTATCCATCTCTTGGCGATTAGTTGGAACTTTTGCTAAGTCGACTCCGACTAGCTGGGCAAAGAGCGCCATTTCAGATACATATTGATCTGCTTGTGCATCAGTAAGTGCAAGACCTGATCGAATTGCTATATCTAAAAATGAATCCACCATCGACATATGCACCCAGAGCAGCAGATGTGGGTCATCTAGCCCTAAAGATGTGTGAATCTTTCTAACTCTCGTCGCTAGCGCCAGCGCTTCATCTCGTGTGCCAAAGGTGATTGTTGAAACATAATCACCAGTTCTTTGTAGTCGACCCCAAGCATCTTCACGAAAATTAGAGTTCTTGGCGACTCCATCCATCGCATCAGGATGGAGCGCTTGCTGTAATAAGGCACGGATTCCACCAACTGCCATCGCAGGGTCTGAGTGGATTTGCCAAGTGATTGAATCGGGGGCAAATAGACCGCGCTCATCAAAAGATGTTGTAAGTAGTTCCATAGTAATTCTACTTATTGGGCCGTGAATGCTTTGATCGCATCAACCAACATTTGTACTGCGATTGCTGCTAGCAATAAACCTGCAATGCGCGCCAAGAGAGTAACGCCGGCATCTTTTATGATGCCTAAAATCGTTGTGGAAGCCATAAGTGATATCGCGATCACTATATGTACACCGACAACGGCTGCGATCAAGCCAAAGCTTTGCGCAGGAGTCTTGATTTGTTGCACAAAGATCATCGTTGCCACAATCGCACCTGGGCCAGCTA
>CANIAV010000010.1 GCA_947465365.1 Actinomycetota bacterium
CCTTCGGTATTTCTCTATATGGGTTATGCCGTCTATATGAATATCCGCGATCGACGTAAATAGATTTATGGCAGCTAAAGATCCGAGCCGTGAGTCGTGTTTTCCCGCGATAGAGAAAAAGTACGGCGAGAAGATGAAGTATTGGTTTGGCGTTATGGCGAAGTTGGAAGGTAGAAAGTATCCAGAGCAGATCGCGCACCTGCGTGAGAATTATGGTTTTTCACAAGCCCATGCCAATGCCTTAGTTATGTATTCACGTGGGTCCACATCGGCTCAACGTTTTGATAAACCGGCGGACTATTACAAAACTATTACACCCGAACAAGCCAAAACGGTACGGGCGATAATGAAAGTGATCCAAACCAAGTATCCAAAGCTAGAACTTGTTATGGCTTGGAATCAACCAATGCTGCGTGATGGAAGTAAATATGTCTTTGGTATTTCTGCCACCAAGGGTTACTTGCTAATGGCTCCCTGGAGTACTGATGTACTGGATGCCTTTCGCCCAAAGCTTGATGGCTACATAGTAAATAAGAAGACGATTCAGATTCCCAGCGACTGGGAAGTCGATAGCAAGCTATTGCTACAGATCGTTAAGGCGCGTTTAGCCGAGTAGTTGTGAGAGGATCCTGCAATGACTAGAGCCAAGCTGGAATCCTTTGCCAAAGAGAAATTAACTTTCGGCGCCTCTCCCCTGCAGCGACTAGATCGCTTAACTGAGCACCTGGGCGGGAAAGTTGAAATTTGGGCCAAGCGCGAAGACGTTAACTCTGGTCTTGCTTATGGCGGAAATAAAACTCGCAAACTCGAATATTTGGCAGCCGAAGCGCTAGCAACTGGTTGTGACACTCTTGTGTCGATCGGTGGGGTGCAGTCCAACCACACACGCCAAGTTGCCGCAGTGGCTGCACACCTTGGACTCAAATGTGTACTTGTTCAAGAACACTGGGTTGATTGGGAAGAAGCTAATTACGAAAAGACCGGAAATATTTTATTAAGTCGCATCATGGGCGCAGAAGTTCGCTTAGATCCAGCAGGGTTCGATATTGGTTTCCGTAAATCTTGGGAAGATGCGATCGCTGATGTAATTGCGCGCGGCGGTAAGCCTTATCCAATTCCAGCAGGCGCATCTGATCATCCACTTGGAGGACACGGCTTCGCCGGTTGGGCCTTTGAAGTTGAAGACCAAGAGAAGGAACTTGGATTTAAGTTTGATAACTTCATCGTCTGTTCCGTTACTGGTTCAACGCAAGGCGGAATGATTGCTGGATTTGCCCACTCAGACCGTGCCGAATCAGTAATCGGAATCGATGCCTCTGCCACAGTTGAAAAGACTTGGGATCAAATCAAACGAATCGCATCACGTACGGCTGCGGCGATTGATTTAGGACGCGAATTACGTGACTCTGAAATCGTTCTGCTGGATCGTTGGCATGATGACATTTATGGAGTTGCTGGTCCTCGGACAATCGAGGCAATTCGTTTAGCGGGTAGCCTCGAAGGAATGATCACTGACCCCGTTTATGAAGGTAAATCGATGGCAGGCATGATCGATTTGATTCGTGAAGGATTTTTCAAAGAAGGCTCACGAGTTTTATATGCACACCTGGGCGGACAACCTGCAATTAATGGTTACACCGGAGCCTTTTAAAAGCTAAAAATTGCAAAGAAAAGCTGGGTGGGCCCTCGACCTCCCACCCAGCTTTTTTCTCTGTCCCTTAGTTAGAAAATACCGCGTTCCAATCAGAGATTGTCATTAGGTAGTAAGCGCCACCTTCGATAGTCGCCTTATCAATGGCGAGCTTTCTTGGAGCGCTCTTAGAAGGAAGGTCTGGTCGAGCCAACGCTCCACCAGTTGTGTGAACCTGAGCATTGAAGAAGAAGTAATGGTTCTTATCGTTTGAACTTGTTGCGAGCAACTTGGTTACATTGATAATTCCAGATGATTCTTCATCGATGGTCATGAACTGCGCGCCGTCTGCTGCGAAGTAATCTTTATTAAACTCGGCAAGTACAGCTATTTTCTTATCTGACGGACGGAAAGCAAAAATGCGGGATACGTGCGCATTGGCGCCTGGATCTTCTTGAATCAGAACGATTCCATCTTCGGTAAGCCCTAAGTTATCGGGCTTGCTGAAATATGGAGCTTCTGAACCATCAAGCAACATCTCCAACTTTGCACCCAACTCTGGCTTTTGGCCATCAACGAATGTTAGGCGCCATAGCGCGCCACCATCACGAGAAATTGTTGGCTCAGCTGGATTTGGTTTAGTTGCGGCAGCGTCCTTATTTGATTCAGTTGTAATGAAGTAGAAGACATTTGGATTTGACGGATCCCATTCGCCATCTTCGACGCGTGACATCTCAGTTCCCTTTTCAGCATGATCCTTCTGCTGCGTCGCTTGATCTGCGTTCCAGATTGTCTTCTTAAAATCAACAGAGACTGGGTTGTTCTTGCCGTACTTAGCACGGAAAGCGTTGTCGTTTGCGATATCTGGGATGCTCATAACGTGTACATCACCGTTAGTGAGACCTGCCTTGTCAGCGAATGTACCAGAGGTTGTCTTCTTGCCAACATACATAAAGAGTTGGCTATCGACTGCTGAGCCATCTTCATTGCCCATCACAACAGTGTTGATTCCTGGCTTTAGATTTGGCATCAGGTTCTCCCATGATGCAAGACCCATACGTGGCAATTGAATTCCGTGGCCATCCATATCAAATGCGAAGCCGCGTGCATATCCGCTATCGCCATCTTCTTCACCGCTTAGGAATACTCCACCTTCGTAGCCATAAGTTGTAGCACCATCTTTGAAAGCGAGATTGCCAGCTTGAACCAAAGTTGCAGAACAGAAACGGGAAATGTTCCAGTCCAAACCTTTAGTTGTTCCAGCAGGGGCCGCACCGATCGGTGTATCGCCGTAAGTGCCGGTGTTGTAGTTGTAGTACTTGATGTCTTGAATGAAGTTCTTAGCCGATGTAATACGACCAGTCTTGGTTGCGTAATTGAACTCTGTAATGGATACGCCCCATTGTGAAGTTGAGGACTTTGAAAGCTGAGCAAGTGGAGAATATGAAGGAATTTCGTGAACTGAGAGAAGGGTTACATCTCCAGCTGCATTCTTGTATGCGCCCATGCCGTCTGGAATACCGCGTACAACGGTGCTGGTTATCTTGTCGCCTGTATAGGCGATTGGCTTAATTGAAACGCCAGATGCAACTGGAAGAATATAGACAGGCTTTAAA
The DNA here is from genome assembly GCA_947465365.1 of Actinomycetota bacterium. Lineage (GTDB taxonomy): Bacteria > Actinomycetota > Actinomycetes > Nanopelagicales > Nanopelagicaceae > Planktophila. The sequence continues at coordinate 3,247 of CANIAV010000010.1, forward strand.
GAGGCCGAATATGCAACGCCTCCGGATACAGCAACTGCCATAACGGCAATAGCTGCGCCAATTTTTACGCTAGTTTTCATTGAATACCAATCTTGCGTTCCCAGGGTAGGGGCGAGAATTTCTCACTCGCGCAAGGTATGTCGGTTCTCTTACGTCGCGGTTAATTACCGGAGTACCGAAACCAAACTCTTAGATATTTTTAGTTAATTTTTCGTGAACGTAGGGGTTAATACGCCTATGTCTAGAACTCGTTCAATTTGAGCCATGGCAGTAATCAATCTCGTTTCTTCATTAGCGCGCGATACAACTCCGACTCCCACCGGTAGCCCATCAACAAACCCCATAGGTAAGCAACCGATCGGAGTACCTGCAATTGCCGGTGCCATAGTTATCCAAGTCGCAGATGAGAAATCATCGCCGCCACCGAGGTTGCTCTTCCAGGCAGGTGCATAAGTCTCACCAATCAAGATATCGAAGTCAGCAAAGGCGGGATTTAGCACACGATTTAGCGCCCAATCGAGATTTTCTTTACGAAGCTTTGCATAATTTGAATTGCGCCCGCCCAGTTGTAGCGCCTGCTCGAAGTATTCCTGCCCGAAATGTTTCATCTCCGCGCTTGCATTATCGATATTGAATTTGACTACATCCGATAGCGAGTGCACTCGAGCCCCAGCACGACCAGTGAGGTACGTTGCTAAGTCTTCATTTAACTCGTGCATTAAGACTTGGAACTCAGCTGTCCCATCTTCATCGGTTGGAGCCGGCAGAGAAATTTCAGTTATCTTGATATTTGCCGAACTCATCTTTGAGAGTAATTCTGCAAATAATTGATTTGTCCCAGAATCTTCAGTCGCCCATTCCTTCACATATGCGATGCGCAGTGGTTCATCTGAATTAACTGCCTTTGTGTATAGATTCTTATTGGTAAGTACATCTAATAGCGCCGCTGTTTGGGCAACGGTCTGCGCCATTGGCCCGGGCGTATCTTGGCTGGCGCTAATTGGAATCATCGCATCGCGCGGAATTGCACCAACCGTTGGCTTAATTCCAACACAACCATTTAGCGATGCCGGACAAACAATCGAACCGTCGGTTTCGCTACCGACAGCCATCGAAACCAGGCCGGCACTGACAGCTGCACCTGATCCAGAAGAAGAACCACCAGCGCTGTGCGCATGCTTCCATGGGTTTGCTGTCAATCCGCCGACCGCTGACCAGCCACTGGTGGATTTTCCAGAACGAATGTTTGCCCATTCTGAAAGATTAGTTGCACCAATGATGGTGGCGCCGGCTGCGCGCAAACGTTTAGCGATCGTTGAATCTCTGACGACTTCGGTATCTTGCAGAGCAAGAGAACCTGCGGTCGCTGGTAAGCCAATTGCCTCAATATTGTCTTTGATCAGTATTGGAATACCAGAAAGCGGGCCAGATACTTCATTAAATTTGAGATCTTTCGTTAAGGCCAATATCGAATTTAGTTGGTATCCGCTCTGATCTACATCTGCAATCTTCTGTAGAGATTCTTCAATCTTTGAAAAATCCAATTACGAACACTGGCTTTCTATAAAGATGCGAGAATTTTCAAAGATGATTTCGGCATCATAATCAATTGTGGCCACGTGATAGCTATTAGTTAGTTCAATTCGTTGCTTAATTCGGGAACCAACGCCCTTCATTACGATCTCCGTATTGGATACCGGCAAGGTGTGATCATCGACGCTGTGGAAGAGCTGCATCGGCACAGTCACATCATGCAATCGCTCGCGCGTGTATTTAAGCATTTTCAATAGTTCATAAACGCCTCTAGTTGGCAGTGCGTCATAACCCCATTCGGTTACACCCGGGCGCTTAATGTCATCGCCAACTGATTTACGTAATTTCTGAAAGCGAGATAAGAAGAAGGCAATCTTTGGGCCGATAAATGCGACGTGGATCATCGGATTGACCAAGATAATCCCGGTCAATTTATTTGAAGCTTTTGCGGCTATATGTAGCGTTGTCCCACCACCCATGGATAGCCCGCAAACAAATATCTTGGTGCAAGTCTTTTGTAATTCGGCGATCTCGGCTTCAACCTTTGCCGGCCATTGCTCCCATTTAATTTCATTTAAATCTTCTGGCTTTGTTCCATGTCCCGGCAACAATGGGACTCGCACGGTGTAACCCTTTTGGTTTAAATACTCAGCCCAGGGACGCATTCCGGCAGGAGAACCGGTATATCCGTGCACCAGAACAACACCGATCTCTTTATTTGCACCGGTTCCAATTGCTGACCAATCTGAAACCAAACCTGCAGGTGCGCCAATTACTGTCATATCGCAAGCGTACTAAGTACTTAGTGTCAGAGCGATGGATTAGCCTTACATTTATGTCGGGTGCGGATCGTTTATTAGTTGATGTGCCCTTTGTCGTCTTTGACCTTGAGACCTCGGGGTCTGCGCCATCCACCGGCGCGGCCGTTACGGAAATCGGTGCCGTGAAAGTTTTAGGCGGGCATGTAATTGGTGAATTCCAAACCTTCGTAAATCCTGGGCACTATCTAACTGACTTCATTACCGCACTTACTGGCATCACAGATTCGATGTTGGCCGATGCGCCAACCATCGATCAAGTACTACCAACTTTCTTAGATTTTCTTGGTTCCGGCCATGAAACGGTTTTAGTCGCCCACAACGCACCATTTGATATGAGCTTTATGAAGGCTGCAGCGATCGCTCATGAATATGAATGGCCGGAATACAAAGTTGTAGATACAGCGCGTGTGGCTCGTTACGTGCTTGATCGCGACGAAGTCCCCAACTGCAAGCTATCTACTCTTGCGCCGTTCTTCGGTTCTGCCACATCGCCGACTCACCGCGCCTTAGATGATGCGCGCGCCACCGTCGACGTTTTGCACGGCATCTTTGAACGCCTTGGTACTCACGATGTGAAGACGCTTAATCAATTACTTCAATTTAAACGCAAACGCGCCCGCCGCCCGTTAGATTAATTAACAGCTAGCTCTTGGCTTAAGGCAATCCAGCGATCGAGCAACTTAGATGCTGCGCCGTTATCAACCGCAGCGATCGCCTTAACCAGCGATTTACTAATTCTCTCGTGAATACCTTGCGTCATGTCACCATCGAAAGCAGCTATTGCAGCGGCGGCATTTAGTAATACCGCATCTCGCGGGGCGCCTTTTTCTCCAGCAAAAATCGCTTTAGTAATTCGGGCATTCTCAGTGGCATCTCCCCCAACTAGCGCGCTTATTGGAGCGTTAGCTAAACCAAAATCTTTGGCGTCAATACGATCGCTCGTGATTTCACCGTTGCCAATTGTTAGGACGGAAGTGCTCGTAGCAAGAGTTATTTCATCCAAACCATCATCGCCGCGAAAGACGAAACCTTCAACGCCACGGTCTGCCAGAACTTGCGCCATAACCAAGTGCATACGCTCATTTGCCACACCAATTGCAGCGGCCTTGGGTCGCGCTGGGTTTGCTAAAGGTCCGAGAATGTTAAAGACAGTTGGTGTGCCTAACTCTTTACGAGCAGGTGCGGCAAAGCGCATCGCTGGATGAAAGACCGGTGCGAAACAGAAACCAATCCCCAGTTCTGCAACTGTTTTAGCCACCTTTGCACCATCAAGATTTATCGCAACACCGAGTGCTTCCAATAGATCACCAGCGCCAGATTTTGAAGATGCAGCGCGGTTTCCATGTTTAACCACGCGTGAGCCAGCTGCCGCAGCAATAATCGCGGCAGTCGTTGAAATATTTATCGTATGTGCACCATCTCCACCAGTGCCGACTGTGTCAACGGAACGTTCGGCAATATTGATCGGCGCGCAATGGGAATACATCTGCTCGACCAATGCGCCAACTTCTTCCGGGGTTTCACCTTTGGCTTTTAAGGCGAGTAAAAATTCCTTGAGAGATTCTTTATCTGATCGATCTTCTAAGACTTCGCGCATCAAGCCTTGCGCTTCTAACGGTTCTAAATCCAAGCCGTTATTTAGCTTGGAGATAGAGGCAGCCCAATCGATAGAGCTCATGATTTGAACTTTAAGTTAGCCGATAGCGGCTGCGGTATTTGATCGCATTAAATCTGCGACCGTATTGGCCAAAGTAAATGGATCTATCGGATGAATAACGCTCGCCTCGGCACGTGACCATGCTGCAAGCCAGGCATCTTCACGACGTCCGGTAATCAACAAAACTGGTGGGCAGTTAAAGACCTCATCCTTTAATTGGCGGGCAATTCCCATGCCACCTTCAGGAACTGCTTCGCCGTCAAGGATAAAGAGATCTGCGCGAAGTTCGCCTGAAACGCTTTTGCGATCTACAAATGCGCGCAGGGCAGCACCTGTTGCAAACTCTTCAATCTGATGTTCTGGCAAGTCATCGCTAACTCGTTTGCCAAGGGCAGCTTTGATTGCGGCGCGGACGGAAGCGTCATCGGAATAGACGATGATGATCGGCTTACGGGTCGTTGACATGGGGCAAGTCTAATCAAAGCCAACCCCTGCATCTGCCTGATTTCTCTCCCGAAAGGGCGTGACCCGTTTCACCCAAATCTAGCCAATTTAAGGGCCAGAACTCGACCGCTAAATAGGTAGGTAGGCGTACTTTCAGGGATACTTGCCCCCATGACCAGTTCAACAATCGCCGCTTCGCACAAGATAAGCCGCCCAAATTTGGTCGCGGTCGGAACGATCGTCTGGCTCGCTAGCGAGTTAATGTTCTTCGCGGCCCTATTCGCTATGTACTTCACGACCCGCGCCGTACAGGGCCCGGCGATTTGGTTGAAGTCAACTGAAATTTTAAATATCCCATTCGCAGCGCTCAATACAACTGTGCTTGTTCTCTCTTCGGTCACCTGCCAATTCGGAGTTTTCGCAGCGGAACGTTTTCAAGCAAAGCGCACTGGTTCAATTTTTAAAATCAAATCATGGGGAATGCGTGAATGGTTTTCTCTAACTTTCTTGATGGGCGCATTCTTTATCGCCGGTCAAATTTATGAATACGCAAGCTTGGTTACTGAAGGCCTAACGCTTTCCTCAGCGGCATATGGTTCGGTCTTCTATATCGCAACTGGCTTTCACGGTCTTCACGTAACCGGTGGATTGATCGCATTTTTGATTGTCATGGTTCGCGTTTCAAAGGCGCGTCGCTTTACCCATAATCAAGCAACCACGGCAATTGTTGTTTCGTATTACTGGCACTTTGTCGATGTTGTTTGGATTGCCCTTTTCTCAGCGATTTATTTAATCAAGTAAGAACTTACAGAGAAGAAACGGAAAAAATATCTTGAAGCGTCTCTCCCGATTCCGCAGACACCGCGCGGTCGCGCCCCTTCTCTTAGTTTTGGCTCTCCTCTCGATCGGAACCACTTTCTCCGTTGCTGGCGCTGCAACAAGTACTCCAATTACTGCGGCTGAAAAGAGCGCGCTAATCGATGAGGGAAAACAACTCTTTCTTAAGGGCTGTTCCTCTTGCCACGGTTTAAATGCTGAAGGTGGAGGTATCGCACCTTCACTAATAGGCGTTGGTGCTGCATCCGTTGACTTTCAGGTAGCAACTGGACGCATGCCGATGGCTGATATGAGCACCCAAGCGATGCGCAAAAAGCCGGTATATAACGAGAAGCAAGTTGAAGCTTTAGCGGCATATGTTGCTTCCCTTGCACCTGGACCAGAAGTTCCAGGCGAATCGCAATTGAATTACGAACGCGATGGATCAGCTGCGCAAGGCGGCGAGCTATTTCGCACAAACTGCGCGATGTGCCATAACTTCGCTGGACAAGGTGGAGCACTTACTCAAGGTAAGTACGCACCAACTTTGATGGGCGTTGAAGCACGACATATTTACGAAGCGATGATCACTGGTCCGCAATCAATGCCCGTCTTCTCCGATAAGACAATTACACCTGCTGAAAAACTTTCGATTATCAAATGGATTAAGGCAGCCGAAGCTGAACCACAACTTGGCGGGGCAGCACTCGGTCGCGTTGGACCAGTTACAGAAGGACTGCTTGTTTGGACACTTGGACTCGGGCTGTTAGTTGGCGTCGCGGTCTGGCTAGCGATGAAGGCGAGATAGAGAATGTCTAACGAAATCGAAGCGATAAAAGATCCTGGTCTGCCAGCCCACGTTCATCGTCGCGCAGATACTGACCCAAAGGCGGCTAAGAAAGCTGAACGACAAGTTGCGATTCTCTTTATTCTTTCTGCGCTAGGCACAGTCACAATGATTGGTTCTTATATTTTTATTCCGCAAGATGTCTTTATCTTCTTCCCAGTTTTAGGTAATACAAATGCACACCAACTCTTCCTTGGTCTAGGAATGGCGGCATCGCTCTTCTTTATCGGAATGGGCGCAATTCATTGGGCTAAGACTTTGATGCCAGATGAAGAAGTAGTTATTCAACGTCATGAATTCCGATCCCCTGATGAAGACCGTGAAGATTTTGTAGCAACCGCTAAAGCAGGAGCTGCAGCTGCCGGACTTGGCCGTCGCTCATTAATTAAGCGTTCGCTTGGGCTATCACTTGGATTAGCTGGATTATCACCACTTATCTTGCTTCGCGACCTTGGTCCGCTGCCAAAAGATGAGCTCTCAAAGACTTCTTGGAAAGCTGGAACTCGCTTAGTTACTGATCCGGGCGATCGTCCAATTCGCGCCGAAGATCTTGAAGTTGGCGCAGTTGCGCAGACTTTGCCGGAAATTACTAAGGGCGCCGAACGCGCACTTTCAGATATTGGAAAAGATGCAGTTCTATTAATTCGTCTTCGCCCCGAAGAATTTAACTTAGATGCCGAACGTCTATCTTGGACGCACGAAGGCATCATCGCTTTTTCAAAAATTTGTTCCCATATGGGTTGCGCAGTCGCCTTATATGAACAACAGACCAAGCACTTGTTATGCCCTTGCCATCAATCGACCTTCGATGTAACCCGCGCTGCCAAAGTTATCTTTGGACCTGCGGCGCGACCACTTCCTCAACTCGCGATCACAGTAGATTCCGAGGGATACTTGGTCGCAAAACAACCATTTACCGAACCTGTTGGACCTAGCTTCTGGGAGCGCTCATCATGACAGCACGTGAAAGAATCGCAGGCAGTGTCGCTAACTATGTTGACGAGCGAACTGGCGCAGCCGCATGGATGAAGAAGAACCTCAATAAGGTCTTCCCTGATCACTGGTCATTCTTACTTGGCGAAATCGCACTGTACTCATTTGTGATCTTGTTGCTATCTGGCACATTTTTAACTTTCTGGTTCGATCCATCGCAGCGTGAAGTTATCTACGATGGCGGATACCAACCGCTATCTGGATTAAAGATGTCAGCTGCCTACGCATCAACTCTGCATATTTCATTTGAGGTTCGTGGCGGACTCTTAATGCGACAAATCCACCACTGGGCAGCACTTATCTTTATGGCGGCGATCGTCGTTCACTTAATGCGCGTCTATTTCACCGGCGCTTTCCGCAAGCCCCGCGAATTTAACTGGATTATTGGTGTTGGACTTTTGACTTTAGGAATTGTTGAAGGATTCCTCGGTTACTCACTTCCTGATGATCTTCTTTCAGGAACAGGTATCCGAATTGCCGAAGCGATTATCCAAGCCCTTCCTTTGGTCGGCTCTTATCTAGCCTTCTTTGCATTTGGTGGAGCATTCCCCGGTGAGGCATTTATTCCACGTATCTACACCGTGCACGTACTTTTACTTCCGGGCGCATTCCTTGCTTTGATTACCGTGCACTTAATGTTGGTCTGGTATCAGAAGCACACCCAATACCCAGGTCCAGGACGAACTGAGAAGAACGTAGTTGGTTATCCACTTTTGCCGGTCTATATGGCTAAAGCTGGCGGCTTCTTCTTCATCGTCTTCGGCGTAACTGCATTCCTTGGCGCTGTCGCATCAATTAACCCGATCTGGTTATACGGTCCTTACACACCAGGACAAATTTCTGCCGGATCACAACCCGATTGGTACATGGGATGGCTAGATGGTTTAGTCCGAATGTCTCCCCCACTTGAAACGCATGCCTTTGGCCACACGATCTCCTGGAATATCCTAATTCCAGGGCTAATTGTTCCGGGAATCTTATTTACTGGTATGGCTTTATATCCATTTATCGAAAGCTGGATGACCGGCGATAAGCGCGAGCATCACTTACTTGATCGTCCACGTAATGCGCCAAACCGCACTGCCCTTGGCGTCATGTCACTTACCTTTATGTTGGTCGCCCTTATCAACGGCGGTAACGACATCATTGCAACCACATTCCACTTAACTATCAATCAGATTATGTGGTTCTCTCGCATTGCAATCTTTGTACTTCCACCGCTTTCCTTCATGATTACAAAGCGTCTCTGTCTATCGCTACAACGAGCCGACCGTGACCTTGTGCTACATGGACGCGAAACTGGTCGTTTGGTAATGATGCCGCATGGTGAATTCGTGGAAGTCCACGAACCGATCTCACCTGAAAAGGCATGGCTTCTGACTCAGCATGAGCAGAACCCAGCACTTGCCTTAGACGAGAACGATTCACGTGGCGTTCGTCGCCCAGGAACTCTTAAGAACAAGCTACGTGCACGTTTAAGTAGGGCTCATGCAGTTGCTGTTCCAAAGGTAACCGCCGAAGATCTCAAGGAGATCGAGCACCACTAATCCTCGCAGAGGTTCTTTAACTGCACCAGGCTCTTTGCCATCCATTTCGGATTGCGTTCTAAGGAGCCTGTGGCATCTAGCCACTTAACGGCATACCAAGGAATATCGCGACCACTAAAAGTTTCAGTGACTTGAGTTTTTCCATCGCCTAAATCTATAAGCTCGTAAGTCCAAGTCCACTTCATAAGGTGAGACCATGAAATTTTCTTACCTTCTTCAAAGGCGACTACTTTATTTGTGATGCGATAGGGAACTTTGATCTTCATTCCCATTCCAAACTTTGCGCCCAAACTAAGACGTTCAGGCCCTGAAATACTCTTCTGAATCGTGCCTGAACCATCAAAGAGTTGGTGTGAACGTGGGTCCGCGATTAGATCAAAGATTTTTTCTGCAGGTGCAGAGATTACGATGCGTGCTGCGGTAGTTCGTGGGATATCAATTTCCAGAATTTGCGCGCGGATTTTTTCCATTACGTAAATCTAGAGATAAAACCCTTTAGTGGGAAGAGTTCTCAGGAAGTGGCTTTTCATATTCGGTTACAAAACCAATGATGCTAATAACTAGAGTTCCTAGAGATATTAGAGTTAGCCACCAACCGATTAAGAGTGAAAGACCCAGCGCCATTGCGCTCAAGGCAACCGGTAGCGGCCACCAGGAATGAGGGCTATAGAAACCAAGTTCTCCAGCGCCTTCGGCGATTTCGGCGGTAGCACGATCTTCCGGAAGTTCGTGGCCGATTCGCTTTGCCGTAAACCATAAATAGAAACCAACCATGCCAGCCAAGCATGCAGCTAGCGTCATGCCGGTTATACCGACTGCTTCTCCCCCAACGAAGTAATAAACAACTGCCATTATTACGTAGAAGATTGAGAGGCCGGTAAATAGGCGCCAGTTGGCTTTCATTAGTGTCCTTCGGTCTTAATGTGCGGATGATGCAAATCAAATGCTGGTCGCTCAGAGCGGATACGTGGCATCGTCAAGAAGTTGTGGCGTGGTGGCGGACAAGATGTCGCCCATTCAAGGGAAGATCCGTAACCCCATGGATCATCGCAATTAACCAGCGGTGACTTGCGGGTAATCCAAACATTTACAAAGAATGGAATCATCGAAAGGGCAAGCAGCGCTGAACCGATTGTTGAAATCGTATTCATCGTTGTAAAACCATCAGTTGATAGGTAATCCGCGTAGCGACGTGGGAAACCCTTAATACCAAGCCAGTGTTGAATTAAGAAGGTTAGGTGGAATCCGAAGAACAAAGTCCAGAAGTGAATCTTTCCTAGACGCTCGTTAAGCATGCGCCCAGTCATCTTTGGCCACCAGAAATAGAACCCAGCAAACATCGCAAAGACCACGGTACCGAAGAGAACATAATGGAAGTGAGCGACTACGAAGTATGAAGCTGAGACCGCAAAATCAAGTGGTGGTGAAGCAAGGATGATTCCGGTCAGCCCACCAAATAAGAAGGTAACTAGGAAGCCCATTACCCAGAGCATTGGAGTTTCGAAGGTGACATGGCCGCGCCACATCGTGCCGATCCAGTTAAAGAATTTAACGCCGGTAGGAATACCGATTAAGAACGTCATAAATGAGAAGAACGGCAGAAGTACCTGTCCGCTTGCGAACATGTGGTGGGCCCAAACTGCTACTGATAACGCCGAAATTGCAATTGTTGCTGCGATCAGACCTTTATAACCAAAGATTGGTTTGCGGCTAAAGACCGGCAAGATTTCAGTTGCGATACCGAAGAATGGCAGCGCCAGAATATAAACCTCAGGGTGGCCAAAGAACCAGAACAAGTGCTGCCACAACATCGCGCCACCATTTGCTGGATCAAATAGATGCGAACCAAATAAACGATCTGATTCCAATCCAAGCAGCGCTGCCGCTAATGGTGGGAAGGCGAGGAGAACAAGAATTGAGGTAAGCAAAACGTTCCAAGAGAAGATCGACATACGAAACATCGTCATACCCGGTGCGCGCATAGTAAAAATTGTCGTAATGAAGTTCACGCCACCCAAGATGGTGCCAAGACCAGAGACCGCAAGACCGATTACCCAAAGATCTCCACCAATACCTGGTGAATATGTTGAGTTAGCAAGTGGTGCATAAGCGGTCCAACCAAATGATGCCGCTCCACCTGGAGTTAAGAATCCGGCTACTGCTGTAAGACTGCCAAAGAAGAAGAGCCAGAAAGACAACATATTTAATCGAGGAAAGGCCACATCTGCTGCGCCAATTTGCAGCGGCATGATGACATTTGCGAAGCCAACAAAGAGCGGGGTTGCAAACATCAAAAGCATGATTGTGCCGTGCATGGTGAAGATCTGGTTGTACTGCTCGTTGCTTAAAAATTGCATTCCAGGACGAGCAAGCTCGGCACGCAGAATCAAGGCTAAAAGACCGCCAATTAAGAACCAAGCAAAGGTAGTCATTAAATACATATAACCGATGACCTTATGGTCGGTTGAGGTAATCCACTTTACAAAGTTCTTACCTTTAGTCGAAGGTGGCATGGGAGTTACATTTATGGTTGGACGTTCTGCATAAGTTGTCATGCTGTACTCGCCTTCAGCGTTTCTAGATATGCCTTGTATTCGGTTGGAGTAACAACTTTTACTTTAAAGATCATCTGCGCGTGGTTGCGGCC